>CALFIZ010000252.1 GCA_937877575.1 uncultured Marinilabiliales bacterium
CGTTTCAAATGTGTTATCACAAAAATTTTTGTAAATTAATAGATATATTCCAAGACGAAAAATATTTTTATATCATACCGGAATGATATTTTTCTCGTGAGCCCGAGATGCAAGTTCTGGCACAACACCGCCATACTGGCGATGCACCTCCTGACTTGCAATGACATTCGACAAAACAGTCGTGCCGTCCATCACTGCTGCCGAAGTATCATCACACGATGACTCAATTCCTAATATGTAAACACTCATTGCGTTTTGTTTAAGAAAGTTATTAAATACATATATAAAACTTTAACAATCATAATTTTAACAGTATTAGCACTCGTCCTAATCACTGCAGGATTACTTCTTGTCCCTTCCGTTCAGAATCAAGTTGCAAAGATAGCAGCCAATTCCATATCAAAAAACGCAAATATAGATTTTTCTTTTAAAAAAATCAGTTTTACCAAATTCAACACAATAGAAATCGATGGCTTACATATAACAGACCTTCAAAAAGACTCACTTATTGATGCGGCGAACATAAAGGTGGTTCTCAGTAAAATGAACCTCAATGAATTGGAAATCAATCTTAAGGAAATATGTGTCAACGACTTTTACATGGACCAACGCTGGTATGAAGATCATGAACGCACCAATCTGATGGAGATTTTCAAAAAAAAGGATGAAAAAAACAGCGAATCAAGAGCCTTTAAAATCTGCTGTAAAGACATAGAGCTCAACAATATAAATTACAAATACAGAAATTACCGGAATCCGGCAACACCTCTCTCAATAAATTTCAATGACATCTGCGCAAGAGACGGTTTTATCAAAGCAAAAGACCTCATAGTAACGCCTGACAGCATTTCACTTACTGCCGACCATATATCTCTTATTGAAAAAGCCGGATTCAATCCATGTATCAATCACGCAGAAATATTTATCAGCAGCACTCTGATGTCTTTCAAAAACGTGGAAGCTGAAACCCCGACATCGGATTTTGGTGCCGATGTGGCATTAGTGTCTGACAGCTACAAGACTTACCAACACTTCAACGACTCGGTAATACTCTATGTGAACATAAAGCCAGGAAGCATAGTCGATACAAAGGATGTGGCTTACTTTTCATCCTCTCTCGCCGGTGCCAACAATATTGTCACTATCCAGTCAGCCAATGCCAACGGCTACGTCAACGACTTGTATGTTGACGATATTGTGATTGATTTCTGTAACAAGTCAAGACTCAGTCTCGACTTATATATCAAGAACACACTATATGAATACAGGTATCTTGACATAAGACTTAAGGAGCTGACCACAAATGCCGATGATTTGGAAGCCCTCGTTGTTCCGGCATTTACCAAGGATGTGTGCGAACCTTATAATATGTCGCTGCCTAATGAAGTTCACAGAATCGACAGACTTTCTGCCAAAGGCATATTCAAAGGCAAAGTCCACGATTTCAATACCGATATAAGCCTTACCGCAGACAAAGGTATCATTGATGCGAAACTGACCTACCAACCGAAAAACGCTAACGACAACTCGTTCACACTGGCACTCAACGGAAAGGACATAAATGTGGGAAAGATATTGAACACCTCGAAAATATCCACTCTTGACGCAAATATTAACGCATCCGGCACAGCTAACAGATTCCGCCCGAAAACTTATAAGGTTCGAGGTGAATTGGACAATGTGGCACTCGAACACATTACTCTCAAAGATGTTCATGCCTCTGTCGAAAATGATTCCGAAGAACTTAATGCAAGCGTTGATGTATTCAATGAAAACATATTTCTTGAAGCATACGTGAGCCATTTCCTGAATTCACCTGATCCGATGACAAATATTTCCGTCAACGCCCAACAGGTCAACCTCTCCAAACTGACACTGCGCCCCCTCGAAGAAAATGCAACAACTTCATTCTACATCAATTCCAATATCGAAGGGACTGACATAGACAAACTATCAATGGAGACATATATCACAGACTTCACATATTCCGATATCGAACGAGACGTCAAGGCTAACGACTTCAGCCTGAAACAGTCTTTCAATCCTAATGACAACACAAAGAAGGTGACACTGTTGTCAGACAATATCAATATCAATCTCCAAGGTGATTTTTCATATAAAGAACTTCCTGTCATACTGTCAAATGTCACAAATTATCTGTTAAACGAAACCGACAAAGTAAAACCACTTACAAACGACACTTGCCATCTGACACTTTCAGTTGATGCAAGCAAGGATTTTAAAATTGTTTCACAGTTTCTCCCGGCTTTGTCAATCAATGATGACATCTCGCTTCATTTGGATATCAAAGACGATTCGCATGCGACTTTGAACTTAAACACGAAGGGAATTCAATACAAAACATTAACTCTTAGCTATCTGAATATTGATGCACAATACGATACCTGCAGGGCCAATGCAACTGTAAATCTCAACAATGTTTATTTTAACGATGACTCAGAATTGAGTGATATGCTGTTCCTTTCGAAAAGCAAATGGGAACTCGGCATAGCCAATGATACGGTAACTGCTGATATTACTTGGAGTGACGATTACAACAACCGCAACGGAAATTTAAACTTCTATGCCGATATATCCGAACTGCCAAAAATAAACATCTTCATCCCTGATTCACTATACATGTATTCCGATACGTCAATGTGGACAGTAAAAAGTGACTTTATCTCCTACGATACAAATTTGATTTCAATATGCAACCTGAGACTTCAGGGGAACGATGCATCTCTTATCGTTGACGGCAATTACTCAAATAATCCGAACGAAACATTATCTGCCACATTCGAAAATATCAACTTGAATTTTTTTAGGGAATTCTTACCGAAAAATCTCAATCTTGATGGCATCATCAATGGAAAAGCAAGCCTGGCACTAAGTGACAGGAATCAACCTGTATTATTCGCAGATATCAATGTCAATGACATAATAATCAACGATTACCCTACCGGTAACCTGTATCTGAACACCCAATGGGATGATAACAAATACGGCCTTAATCTTGACACTAAACTTGTCAGTCCTATGTTAAACGACACTATTATCAATATTGTAGGCAATTATTATCCTAAAAATAACAAACCTTTAGACCTATTAGTCCTTATTGACAGTCTCAATCTCGAATTAATCAGTTCATTTACAGAAAAATACATCAACAACCCATACGGTTTCCTGTCCGCCAATATCAATATAAACGACAACATAGACAATCTTCAAACCAATGGTGAAATAGCATTTCATAATGCAGGATTCACCATAAATGCCACAAACACCCGGTACTCGTTCAACGACAAGATATACATCAGACCTGAAGAATTATATTTGAGAAATTTCAAAATACGCGATAATAAAGATAACGTTTTCAACGTATTAGGTACAATCAAGCACCAAAACTGGAAGGATTTCACCATCGATCTCGCTACCGACTTCAACAACTTCATAATACTTGACAACACGAGCAGATTGAACGGTTCGATATACGGTGATGCCTCCATCAGCGGCAATGTCAAGGCTAAGGGAAAACTAAGTGACATAGATGTCAACGCCGATGTTAGCACAAATCAGGGCACTGATGTGACAATAGCCGTAACCACAAGCAAAACGGCATCACAGAAATCCTTCATCACTTTTGTTTCAAACACAGATGATCAGGAGAAAGGACAGATTACCGCAAACATACCTCGAAGCAATGCCATGGCAATAAATGCCAAAGCCAACATTTCCGACGGCACTCAAATCAATATAGTTCTTCCACACAATGTTGGTGACATGTCCATCACCGGAAACGGCGAAATCACCTTCAATCAGGCTAAAAACGGCAACTACAACATGAATGGTGACTATACCGTCAACTCCGGTGAATTCCGACTTAACATCGACAATTTAATCAGGCGTAACTTCACTATCACCAAGGGTGGAACCATCATTTTCAACAGCGACCCAAGCAATGCCCTGCTTGACTTGCAAGCTGTATATCAAGTGAAAGCATCGCTCCAAAGCATACCTACCATTTCCGATGAATCACTGGCACAACAGCGCGTTCAGGTCAACTGCATCATCAACTTGAGCGGCTCACTGTATGACCCGTCTATTACTTTCGACATTGAAATGCCAAACGTTGACGATGATGTCAAATCCATGATTTACTCCGCCATAGACATTAACGACCAGGCTGCTGTCACTCAACAGGTCTTTTCTCTTCTGATACTCAAGTCATTCAGTTTCTCTTCTGAGACCACCCTGGCATCAAGCATAAGCTCCAACTCAATAGGACTTATCTCCAGTCAGCTTTCAGAATGGATTTCGCAATTATACAAAGGCATTGACGTAGGCGTCAACTATAATCCTGCATCAGGATATTCACCGGAAGAATTCGAAGTTTATGTGAAAACCCAATTCCTTGACGACCGCCTCATAATAGACGGCAATTTCGGCGTTCAGAACCGTTCGACTGTTCAAGCCGGTGCCTCGAACAGTTTTATCGGTGATGTCAACATCGAATATAAAATAACTCCCGATGGCAAATTGCGCGTTAAAGCATTCAACCGCACAAACGAATATTCACTGTTTGAGACCAACAGCCCTTACACACAAGGCGTAGGTATCTCCTATTCAACGGAATACAACAAATTATCCGAAATATTCAACAGAAGATAAAGGCTGCCGCAATAGTTCTCTGCCATTTGTCAGCGAAAATCACATGAAAATGGGCAAGCATACCGCATTACTGCAGTATCAGTTCCGCAACATTTTCTACATGCTGGGTGTGAGGGAACATGTCAACCGGCTGTATTCTGCCAACTGAATATTTTTCAGAAAGCAGGCTGATGTCCCTTGCCTGTGTCGCCGGATTGCAACTCACATAAACTATTTTTTCAGGACTGCATTTGAGTATCTGAGCTATTACCTTGTCGTGCATACCGGCTCTCGGTGGATCAGTGATTATCACATCGGGTCTGCCGTTTGCATTTATAAAATCATCGGTCAGAACCTTCGCCATATCTCCGGCGAAAAATGAAGTATTAGTGATATTGTTGATTGAAGAATTGTAAATCGCGTTTTCAATGGCTTGTTCAACATACTCTATACCCACGACTTTCTTAGCTTTCGAAGCCACAAAATTTGCTATGGTTCCAGCTCCTGTGTATAAGTCATAGACAATCTCATCACCTTTCAAATCAGCAAATTCGCGAGCCACTTTGTACAGTTTGTAAGCCTGGTCATGGTTTGTCTGATAAAAAGATTTTGGACCGACATAAAACCTGATATTCTCCATTTCTTCGATAAGATGGTCTTCACCATGATAGAGAATGACGTTCTGGTCACCTATATCATCGTTAAACTTCTGATTAACAACGTACATCAGAGAAGTAATCTGCGGAAATGATTCCTTGATGAAATCAAGTAGCGGGAAGAAACTGTCCGTATCATTTTCATTAACGACAAGAACAACCATCAGACCTCCTGTATTTGAGCAGCGAATGATGAGATTGCGCAACAGGCCTTCATGTTTCTTTACATTATAGAATGTAAGATTGTGACTTATGGCATAATCCCTGAAGGAATTTCTGATTTGGTTGGACGGGTCCGGTTGGAAGAAACATTCTTCGATATCAATTATTCTGTCGTACATATTCGGAAGATGAAATCCAATTCCGTTGAGATTGCGTTCCTCTTTCGACTTGAATTCACCATCGGACATCCATTTGAAGTTGGAAAAGGTATATTCGAGTTTGTTTCTATAATATGTAGTTTTGTCTGAAGGGATTATATCACTGATATTGTTGACATTGACTTTACCTATACGTGTCAGAGCATCAACGACTTGTTTTTGTTTATAGAACAGTTGTGACTTATAGTCAAGAT
>CALFIZ010000253.1 GCA_937877575.1 uncultured Marinilabiliales bacterium
GACTACAGACCGGTATTGAAGAAGGAAGGGTTCCTCACAAGAGATCCCCGTATGAAAGAGAGAAAGAAATACGGTTTGAAGGCCGCGAGAAGAGCGCCTCAGTTCTCAAAGAGATAATCTTTGGAAAAATCTTCGATTCGAAGGAATCAGGAAAAGCCCGATTTTACAAGGGTTACAAAAGTCGTGGAAAGTTGTCAGATGTACTCCGTTTCAAACGGTATGTAACACACATGCAACGAGTATGCAACACAAATCAATGGTATGTATGGGACATTTTCAGAGAAATCTGGGAATGTCCTTTTTGTTTAAATCCTGTTGATTGCATTTACAAGCTCCTTAACATCTAAGTGGGTATACACTTTCTCTGTTAATGTCATTGCTCCGGAGTGCCCCACAATTTTCTTGATAATTGTCTGATCGACACCGGCTTCTGCCAACATGGAAATGCATGTGTGTCTGCAGCAATGCGGTGTGCGGTCAATCTTAAGTTGCTCCATCAATGGATGGAAGTAGCTGTCATAATAATTTCGGTATAACATAAATGGCCTCGCGTGCAGTCTTGGCTCTCTGCAAAGCAACATATATCAGACTGCCGTAGTCCATTATCGCACCCGACTGGTGATAAAGTGTTTCAAGACCGCCGTATGTGGTCTCGCCGATGGCAAGCTGATGTTCGTTCATGTTGCCTACCACGTTGTATGTATGTTTCACCTGGGGTATCTGTCCCATATATTTGCCGGTATCCCATTCATAGATATCGAGCATGGTGCCTTCCGGCCAGTCGGCTGCATCCCAATGATACAGTTCGCCATATAGGACATGTGAATCGGCAGCGTATGTTATCATCGTACTGCCGTCAGCAGTAGCGCCCTTTGTGAAAAGGAAGTTTGTGCAACTGAAAGCTGCTGTACTCGTTATGAGAACAACAAGTGACAATAATAGTTTTTTCATATTGATAGATTTTAGATATTATATTAACGATTTGATTCCCACAGCTTTTCGTACTTCAATCATGGTTTTGCGGGCACTTTCGCGTGCTTGTTCGGCACCTTGGCGCACAACTTTGGCAAGATATTCGTCATTAGAGCGTATATCCTTGATTCTTTCCCTCAAAGGGGTAAGGAAGGCATTTACATCCTCAAACAGCTGCTTCTTCATATCACCGTAGCGGATGGAGCAGTCGTTCCATTTGTCGTCGAAGTAAGCTACCGTCTCCGGTGCTGACACTGCCTTCATGATGGTGAAAAGGTTATTGATATAATCCGGTTTCGGTTGGTTAGGCTGTGTGGGTCCGCTGTCGGTGAGAGCTCTCATTATTTTCTTTTTCAGCACATTTGGTTCATCAGACAGATAGAGGCAGTTGTCACCGCCTTCCGATTTCCCCATTTTGCCGCTGCCGTCGAGCCCCGGTATTTTCACTAATTCATGGCCGAAATTATAAGCGGTAGGTTCGGGAAATATGTTGCAGTTATACATGCGGTTGAACCTGTTGGCAAAGGTGCGTGTCATTTCAAGATGTTGTTCCTGATCTTTGCCCACCGGCACCTTTGTTGCGCGGTGTATCAGTATGTCGGCAGCCATGAGGCACGGGTAGGTAAGCAGGCCGGCGTTCAGGTTGTCGGGCTGCTTGCGTGCCTTGTCCTTAAACGATGTGCATCTTTCAAGTTCGCCGAGATAAGCGTTCATATTGAGATAGACATAAAGTTCTATGATTTCCGGGACATCGCTTTGGACATACAGAGCCGACTTTTCAGGGTCGATACCTGCGGCAAGATATTCGGCAATCATCTCCTTGATGTTTTCCTGGAGATGCTCGGCAAGTGGATGTGTGGTCAGCGAATGGATGTCGGCGATGAAGAAATAACATTTGTTTTCATCCTGCATCTTCACGAAGTTGATTAAGGCGCCAAGGTAATTACCAAGGTGAAGGAGGCCAGTTGGTCTGATTCCGCTTAATACTATATCCATAATATTTCTTTTGTTATATATTAATATTAATAAGGTATATGCGGATTAGAGGTTGATTTCTTCCATCATATTATTGAAGAACCTGAAATCCAACATATTATAGTTTTTCATGCAGCAGAGTTTCAGTTTGACATGATATTTTCTCTGCCATTTTTTCACGAGAGAGTTGACGAGTCCCTGGTTGAGATAGGCGAATACGAAAGGATGGACTCCCAACGTAAGGTTTTTCTCATTTTGTTCCTGGACGAGGTATTGCAAAGTTTCTTCTATATCCTCTTCGAGTTGCATTGACGGTTTGATGATACCGGTACCGTGGCAGGCAGGGCATTTTTCAAGGTCATTGATGGTGACTTCCGGTCTGATGCGCTGACGGGTTATCTGTATCAGACCGAATTTGGTTGGAGGCAGCACGGTGTGTCGTGCCTTGTCGTTAGCCATTTCTTTTACAAGGCTGTCGAAGAGCAGTTTTCTGTCGCTGGCTTTTGCGAGGTCGATAAAGTCGATGACTATGATGCCGCCGAGGTCGCGAAGACGCAGTTGGCGGGCTATTTCACGTCCGGCTTCAAGGTTCACCGCTAAAGCATTTTCCTCTATTGAGTCCTGATTGTTGTTGGCGCGCGGCCCTGAATTGACATCTATTACGTGGAGGGCTTCGGTCTTTTCGATATACATATAGATACCGTTTTTGATAGTAACTATCTTGCCGAATGAGTTTCTGATTTGTTTTTCCACTCCGTAGAATTCGAAGATATCGCCTTTGCCTTTGTATAATTTTAGTATGTCAACTTTTTCAGGGGCGATCTGTTTGAGATACTCTCTGGTATCGTCAAACAGTTTCTGGTCATTGACATTTATAGAGTTGAAAGATTCGTTGAGGACATCACGGAGAATGGCATTAGCTCTGTCTATTTCGCTTAGGAGGATGGAGAGAGGCTTGGCGTGTGCAAGGTTTTTCACCACCTTATTCCATTTGTTCTGGAGGTCTTCAAGGTCGTTGTACAAGTCCACGACCATACGGCTTTCAGCCATTGTGCGTATGATGATGCCGAAATTATCCGGTTTTATGCTCTTTACGAGAGTTTTCAGTCGGCTGCGTTCTTCGGCCTGTTTGATTTTTTGTGATATTGATATTTTGTTGGAGAAAGGTATCAGGACAAGATAGCGTCCTGCAATGGCGAGGTCGCTTGACACGCGCGGGCCCTTAGTGGATATAGACTCTTTAACTATCTGAACCGGGATAAGTTGGTTGGCGGACACCTCATCGGCTATCTTGCCTGTCTTTGAAACTTCCTGTTCGAGTTTGAAGTTCTCAACCATTTCCACCCCGTCTTTTCCGGTAAGCGAACCGTTCTGGAGCTTGGAGGTGAATTTCATGAGACTGTGGAACTGTGTGCCCAAGTCAACATAAATCATGAATGCATTCTTCTCATGACCGATGTCAAGGAAGCATGCATTCAGTCCCGGCATGTTTTTCTTCACCCTGCCGAGATAGATGTCACCGGCCATAAAGCCCACATCTGTCCTGTCCTTATGGAGTTCAACGAGAACATTGTCTTCAAGGAGGGCTATATCAACGTCCTTATCGTGCTTCTTTATTATTAATTCTTTGTTCACGAGGTTAAATATTAAACAACAAAATCTATCAGATATTAGAAATTTAATAGACCTGATAGATTTTATTTAAATGAGGACATGAGATTTATTTTTTCTTATGTCTGTTCTTCCGCAAACGTTTTTTACGCTTGTGGGTTGACATTTTCTGTCTTTTATGTTTCTTTCCGTTTGGCATAATATATATTATTATT
>CALFIZ010000254.1 GCA_937877575.1 uncultured Marinilabiliales bacterium
CTGGAGTTCAGACGTGTGCTCTTCCGATCTAATTTTGCGCAAAATTACGAAAATGTTCGCAATGGTGACAAACAGCTATAACGATTCGTTCAGAAAAACATGTCAGACACATAATATTCGTTCAAAAAAATACGTTAGATGGCATATTATTCGTTCAGAAAAGTGTATTAAACCAATACAAATTCTTAACGTTAAATAAATGACGCCAAGACATGACTGTAAAGACTGCGATTATAATCGGTGCCGGCATCTCCGGACTTACTGCCGCGATCTATCTGCAACGCTCAGGCCTCCGGACGCTTGTTCTGGAAAAAGCCGCTAATCCTGGTGGGGTTTCCACCAGCTGGAAGCGGCAGGGATTCACCTTCGAAGGCGGTATCCACTGGCTTATCGGAGCCAAGAAAGAGATTCCACTGCACCAGATTTGGTTGGACACAGGTGCCTTGCAGGATAACAATCCCGTCCACTTCAAAGACCCCATTTACACCCTCGTGGACAAACAAGGCGACATGCCACTGTTCCGCGATTTGCATGGATTGGAAATCACCGGACTTAGAGACCGGATGGCTTTGTGGTGCCTCCGCTTTCACTTGGCCTGTTTCAAGAATTTCCACCAGCCCATCAAAGATCTTAGAGGCTTAAAAGTCCGAAACCGCAAGCCGTTTTCCATTTTGGAATATGTCAGAATGCTGCCCGCAGTCCTCGTCACGCCTTTTTTGATGGCCAGGTCGGCACGTGGCTATGCCAAAAGGTTCAAAAACCCGCGGATAAGACAACTTTTAGCCGCCGTAGTGGAGCCTGACATCAATGCGCTTTCGCTGATTTACACTTTGGGTACATTCCAGATGGGGGACAGCGGCTACCCCAAAGGCGGTTCATTGCGCATGGCACAGAATATGGCCGACACTTTCATGCGCTGCGGCGGGGAAATCCGATACCAAAAGCCTGCGATGGAACTTTCCCGTGAAGGGAAACAATGGTCGGTTCGCACAAAGGATGGGGACTTGACCGCCGATGCCGTTGTCGTCTCAGTTGATGCCCGAAGTGCCATCGACACTCTTTTCAAGGAACCGTTGCATGATAACTGGGCGAAGAAGATGCGGGAAGGGCTGAGGACAACCCAATGCATGTTTCTCGGCATAGGTGTCAAGACCGACTTGTCCTCTTGGCCTCGCTCCATGCAGATTGTGCTGCCCCATCCGCTGAAAGCTGCCGGACGAATCTACAATACGCTCGTTGTAAACAACTACGCCAACGAGGAGGGCTATGCCCCCGAAGGCTGTAGCGTTATAACCTGTCTGCTGCACGGCCCCACCTACGACTATTGGAAAGCCGCCAAAGAAAACAGCAGCTATGCTGCCAAGAAAAAGGAAGTGATGGCCGACTTCATCAATTCTATCGGCGAGATGATTCCTGAAATCAAGGAAAACGTAGTGGTGACCGACATGGCAACACCGCTTACCTACGAACGCTATTGCAGCACCTTCGAAGGTAGCTACATGACGAACTGGCCGCCACTGAAACGCCTGTATCACGCACCTGTCCGCTATTGCGAAGGCCTGTACTTCACAGGACAGCGGACCGCTTATTCCGGCGGACTCCCACCAGCGGCTCAAAGCGGTCACACCACCGCCCAAACCGTATGCAAAGACCTTGGCTTGGAGTTTGCTGCTGGATGTTTCAGGATATAATAACAGCACAATCAACAAATAAAGAAAGATTAAACATGAAACTGAACCTGATAGTTTTCGCCTCGCAACTCTCAAAGCAAGAGTCTGTATTGGAAGACCATAAGGCTATTCTCGACAGACTGAATGCCGAATATGAAACACATTATGTTTACCCTGATGAACTGAATAAACCTTTGGATGAAGGGGCAACCATGGTCTTCGTCGGAAGTGGCGGCGTGGAAGAACTTGTCTCAGCTGCAATTGACAAACTGCCTGAATACGTACTTCTAATTGCAGACGGATTGAAGAATTCCCTTGCAGCATCGTTAGAAATACTTTCATGGATGCGATTGAACAACCGTCACGGACGGGTCATTCATGGAGACATGGAATATATGATGCGTACCATCTCCGATTACGTTTTGGCATACAGTTCCTTGCAGAGACTTCAAGGTCAGAGGGTAGGGGTTATCGGCAAACCGTCAAGCTGGCTTATCGCAAGCGGCGTCGATTATAAAGTCATTGAAGAGAAATGGAATGTGAAACTCATTGACCTGCCGTTGGATGATGTCATCAGCAGGTATGAGAAAATTGGAAATGGCGAAGTGATGGAATCTGTTGATAAGTTTATCGATGATTCCATCAAGATAATAGAACCGAACAGGGACGAAGTGTTTAAAGCAATGAGACTATATAAAGCAATTAAACAAATGGTTGAAGATAACAGTCTTAATGCTTTCACACTCAATTGTTTCGACTTGATACCAATAACAAAAACCACAGGTTGTACAGCATTAGCTCTATTAAATGATGAAGGCATACCGGCAGGTTGCGAAGGGGATATACAGACCATCCTGACCATGCTTGTTGTCAAGGCTGTGACAGATAAGCCGAGTTTCATGGCCAATCCGTCGAAAATTATCGACAACGACAGCCATGAAATGATTTTCGCACATTGCACCATCGCCCCATGCATTACCGACAAATATATCATCCGTTCTCATTATGAATCACTTAGCGGCGTTGCCATAGAAGGGATTGTCAGTCCGCAGGATGTTACCGTGGTCAAAATTGTGCATTTGGTGGCGGTGCATATAGTGCTTCTCCAAATACTTCATTCTTTGTAGTAAGCCAGTCACACGCATCAGGTTCAGCTTGTTACCGCGGTGAAAGTTGTCATATCAAAGCAGGTGCATATACCAATACACCAAACACCTCATTCTTTAAGATAATAGACTCTTATGCAACAGGTTATACTTGCTACCGTGGTCAAGAATGTTATAAAGAAATGGGCGCATATACAAGCAATCCAAATACTGTATTCTTTAAGACGATAGAATCATTAGGTTCAAGTTCAAGATGTTATCGTGGTCAAGAATGTGCTGAAACTGCTAATATGTTTGCAGATACAAGTTTCTTCGTATTTATAGAATCATATGCATCAGGTTCAACTTGCTACCGTTCATCGGCTTGTAATTTAACTAACGGTGCCTATAGTTCAGCTCCAAACACCTCATTCTTTGAATTTATTAGTGCGAAAAATGCAGTAGCTAACGATTCGATCTGTTATCGTGGGTCAAATTGTAACATTCCTGCTGGTGCCTATAGTTCAGCTCCAAACACAGACTTCTTTAAGACGATAACATCATTTGCATCAGGCTCACAAGCATATCGTGCACAAAGCTATAATCCTGAGGCAGGTGCATATAGTGATGCTCCAAATACCTCATTCTTCAAGACGATAACATCATTTGCATCAGGTTCACAGGCATATCGTGCACAAGATTATCATCCTGAAGCAGGTGCATATACAGAATCACCAAACACCTCATTCTTCAAGACGATAGAATCATTTGCTTCTGGCTCACAAGCATATCGTGGACAAGAATCACATATCGCAGCAGGTGCATATTCTAGCTCACCAAACACAATCTTCTTCAAGACAATAACATCATATGCATCAGGTTCGATTTCATATCGAGCTTATGAAGAAGCAATTGGTGTGTTACCATTCAAACCAAACACCTCATTCTTCTTAGTAGAAGGGTCATTTGCATCAGGTTCAGTAGCATACCGTGGCGCTGGTGTTAACATCAGAGCTGG
>CALFIZ010000255.1 GCA_937877575.1 uncultured Marinilabiliales bacterium
ATTTATCGTGTCAGTTTCATTATCTATAAGGAAGACAATTTCCGCTTCTCGGATAAAGTCGAGAATTTGGGCGATAACATTAATACCGAATATGATGAGATATCCGTGTCACTTCTGCCTTTCGACAATGCAATGTATTTCTGCTCAAACAGAATGGATGCAATCGGCGGATTTGACGTATTTGTCTCATTGCCTGACGAATATGGATGGCTGCCTGCTAAAAATATGGGGTATCCCCTGAATACTCCTGACGATGAATTGTATTATTGTCCCGTAAGAGATTCCCGTCATGGATATCTTACAAAAAGAGTCGATTACAATAATGCGAATATCTATCATGCTGAGTTCATTGATTTTGAAAACAAAATGCTGATAAAGAACTATGATGACAATATACTCACCCTTTCAGATGAAGATGACCTTAAAGCAGTGTCATACGAACCTGAACTTGTTGTAAGTGAGAATGTTATAGTTACATTATCCGGTCGTTTTATCGACAGAATCACACATGACCCTGTGGGTGTCAGTATCAGAGTTTATGACCTCAATACGATGAGAATCAAAGCGTCTTTCGTAACGCATACGCAAACAGGCCGCTATCGTATTCCGTTGCCTTCAGGTGCTGATTATCTGCTTGCCCTTTCCGGCAATGATGATTATCTCTTTTGCCAGAAAATACTGCATGTGGAAGGCACTACCACACCACAGAACTATGAACTTGACATCGAATTGCAGAAAACATCCAACGAATCATTCGTTAATCTCGAAAACCTTGTCTATGTCCCTGGTACAGCCGAAGGAGAAGTCGTCCTCGATGAAGACGCCTCTTTTCCGGTTATTGCCTTGATAGTAATGATGTTACAGGGAAATGATAATGTTTCACTGGTGATTGCCGGTAGTGAAAGTAAAGCTTTACAGTTGGGTAAACAATTGGAAATCAACGGTGTCAGTAGCAACAAGCTTTCATATCAGTTTGTCGGCGAACTTGATGAAGGCGTTTCGATAAAAATAGTTAAGGGGGATGATTCAAGGGAAGATAATATAGAGGATAGTTCAGAAGATAATTTGGAGGAAATATTGAAGGAAAATGTTGGCGGTGAATGATTGCCTTGTATCCGATAAGGTAGGGGAAGTGTGTTTCTGCTGCAATCTTGAATGTTGCAAAGGTTGCTGCTGCGTGGAAGGCGACCTCGGAGCCCCACTTGAGCCGGATGAAATATCCCTTATCGAGGATTATAAGGATGAAATATTTGAATATATGACAGATGCCGGAATCGAAGTTGTCAGGAATAATGGCGTCTTTGCTCCGGGCTTGGGCAATGATTTTGTCACGCCGTTGATTGATGACCGTGACTGTGCCTTTCTCTATTATGATGATGATAATGTGGCCCGATGTGCGATTGAGACCGCATATCATGACGGGAGAATCCCTTTTAACAAGCCGATTTCGTGTCATTTGTATCCTATAAGACTGAATATATATGGCGATGTTATTGCCGTAAATTATGATTATTGGGATATCTGTGACGATGCCTTGAAACTCGGTAAAGAAAAGAACATCAGGCTTTACCGGTTTCTGAAGGAACCTCTCATCCGCCGCTTCGGTGAGGAGTGGTATGCAAAATTATGCGATGAAATTGAAAGACATTAGAATTTTTTGTATTTTTGCAACTTCAATAGAAAGGAGAAAACAATAACAGAAAACGGAAAGCTGCCGGAGTGGTCGAACGGGGCAGACTCGAAATCTGTTATACCCTTTATGGGTATCGGGGGTTCGAATCCCTCGCTTTCCGCTTACTATAAATTCTGTTGATTATGAGAAAATTGTTTGTAATTTGCGCTATACTCCTTGCAAGCGTTTCATTACATGCACAGGTAAACAATATGTTGGGCAATTGGTACACGGTTGATGACAAGTCCGGTGAAAAATTGTCGGTCGTAAATATTTATCAAGGCGACAACGGCCTGTATTATGGAAAAATCGAGAAATTGCTCAAACCTGACGCTGAGACTGTCTGTACCCAATGTACAGGTGAAGACAAAGGCAAAAGTAAAATAGGATTGGTCATAATCAGAGACATGAAAGCCGATAAGGACAAACTTACGGGCGGTCGCGTCCTTGATCCTGACAACGGTAAATTCTATTATGCCAAAATCTCCCTTAAGGATGGCCAACTCGTACTTCGCGGTTCTCTTGATAAAAAAGGTCTCCTCGGACGAAGCCAGACTTGGGTTAGGAAGTAATAATGAGATTTTATTGCTATGGAAAAATTTTTACTTTCTTTAATTGAAGTAGAGAATACTTTATACGAAAATCATAAGCTCAGCATCTCAGATGAAGTGCTGCAGAAGGTGGATGAATGTTATAACTTCTTAAATGATTTCCGTAAGGGGAAAGTGATTTATGGCATCAATACAGGCTTTGGACCTATGGCTCAGTGGCGTGTTGATGATGTGTGTCTTACAAATCTGCAATATAACATAATCCGCAGCCATTCCACCGGTGCGGGTGAACCTTTGCCCGATATTTATGTGAAATCGGCAATGATTGCCCGTCTTGGCACCTTTTTGCAGGCACATTCAGGTGTGCATGCCGATGTCATCAAACTTCTCGCCGAATTTATAAACCGCGATATTATACCTTTCATTCCACGGCATGGCAGTGTCGGTGCCAGCGGTGACCTCGTGCAGCTTGCACATCTGGCTCTCACGCTTATCGGTGAAGGGAAAGTCCATTATAAAGGCGAATGGCGTAATGCATCAGACGTACTTAGGGAAAACCATCTTAAACCCTTTGAAATCCATATCCGCGAAGGCCTCTCTATAACTAACGGGACTTCTGTGATGACAGGCATAGGAATTGTCAACCAGTTCAATGCTGAATATCTGCTCGACTGGGCTACACTTGCTTCAGTCTGGGTTAATGAAATAGCTTCCTCATTCGACGACTTGATGTCAAAGGAACTCAATGAATGTCGTCACCATGAGGGACAGCAGATAATTGCCCGCCGTATGCGCGAACTCGCTGAAGGCAGTAAATGTCTGCAACAACGTGAACACGAACTTTATGATGGTAACAATACTGACAGGTTTTTCGAACATAAAGTCCAGGCATATTATTCTTTGCGCTGCGTGCCTCAGGTCTTAGGTCCTGTGTATGAGACACTTGCAAACAGCAGACGTATCCTCGAAGAAGAAATTAATTCCGCATGCGATAATCCTATCGTTGATCCGGCTTCCAATAATGTCTATCATGGCGGCAATTTCCATGGTGACTATATTTCTCTTGAAGAAGACAAAGTTAAGATTGCAATGACAAGGATGGCAATGACTGCTGAACGTCAGCTCAACTATCTGTTCCATGACCGTATTAACGGCATCCTCCCTCCATTCCTGAATATGGGTACACTCGGACTCAATTACGGTATGCAGGCATGTCAGTTTACGGCCACATCAACTACAGCCGAATGCCAGACCCTTTCAATGCCTAACTATGTCCATAGCATCCCTAATAACAATGACAATCAAGATATTGTGAGCATGGGTACAAATTCCGCCCTGCTGTGCTCAAATGTCATTGAAAACGTTTATCAAGTGATGGCTGTTCACTATATTGCCCTCGCCCAGGCGGTTGACTGCCTGAATATACAGGACAAACTGTCTTTTTCTTCCAGACGCGTCTATGACGATATTAGAAAACTGGTGGCTGCAAGAATTGAAGATCAGCCTTTTTATGAGGATATTGCGAAAGTTGAAACTTACCTTAAGAATAATCCTCTTAGACTGAAATAAATGCCTGAAATCAAACATAACCTTTGGAAAGGAAAAACTGATGGAACCCCATGGATGCACAAAACGTTGATTTGGCTTATGCGTTGGACAAACCTGAATGTTTTCTACGGCATTATGGCTTTAGTCGTTCCTTTTTACATGATTTTCAATAGACATGGTTATCGTTCAATTTACAGCTTCTTTCGTGACAGACTGGAGTATCCGCCTCTGAAAAGCTTTTTCAACGTCTATGCCAACCATTTCAGGTTCGGACAGGTGATTCTTGACAGATTCGCTGTCTTTGCAGGCAAATCTTTTAATTTTGATATAGATAATTATAGCCTTTTTGAAAGTCTTGCCAATTCAGACAAAGGGTTTATCATTCTCGGCTCCCATGTCGGGAACTACGAGATGGCAGGCTATTCACTGGTCTCAAAAAAAACCATCAATGCTCTGCTTTTCGGGGGTGAAACCCGAGCAATTATGGAAAACAGAAATAATCAGCTTGGCGGTAATAACATAAAAATGATATCGGTGCAAGATGATATGTCGCATATCTTCTTGTTAAACAACGCTTTAAGCGACGGGCAGATAGTCAGCATCCCCAGCGACAGAATGTTGGGCTCGTCAAAACATGTCAATTGTATGTTTTTTGGTGAAAAGGCAAAATTTCCAACCGGTGCATACGTTATGTCAATCGATCGCGAAGTTCCGATGATTGCGGTATTTGTAATGAAACTTTCGGGTAAAAAATATAAAATCCTGGTTCGTAATGTGGAAGTCCGGCAGGAGCAGAATTTTTCCAAACGGGAAAAGATTTCCATGCTCGCCTCCTGTTTTGCATCAAATCTTGAGGAGGTGGTTCGGGAATATCCTACCCAGTGGTTTAACTATTTCGATTTTTGGAAACAATAAAATCTGTAAGTCGTGCAAGTGATATTCAAAATAGCTGATAACATTGTCTCACCGCTTGGTTTTACTACTGCTGAGAACTTCAATGCAGTGATGGCGGGCAAGTCTGCCATCAGGCGTCACGAAGACAAATGGGACATCCCTGACCCTTTCATGGCTTCACTGATTGACAGAGATGCTCTTGACAATGAATGCGGTTCGCTGCCTCTGAAACAGCATTATACCTGCTTCGAAAAAATGATTCTGCTGTCTGTGTCCAAAGCTCTGGAAAACAGCGGTGTACAGCCGGATTCCGATAGAGTCCTGTTTGTCGTCTCCACTACAAAGGGGAATGTTGATTTACTCTATGAAAACAAATTCAACCTTCCGTCCGATAGAATCCTTTGTGGCGTTACGGCAAAGGTTATCTGTGATTATTTTCATAATCCGAATCCTCCAATAGTTGTGTCAAATGCTTGCATATCAGGTGTGTGCGCTCAAATTGCTGCTATGAGGAACCTCCTTGGCGGCAGATACGATTACGTGATTGTCACCGGTGCTGATTGCCAGTCGAGATTTATTGTCACTGGTTTCCAGTCACTGAAGGCTTTGTCGCCTGATTTGTGCCGCCCTTTCGACAAGGACAGAAAGGGTCTGAACCTTGGTGATGCCGCTGCGACAATTATCTATTCCGTCAAGGATGAAAATGACACGGTACAGGATGACTGGATAGCCGTTGACGGCTCCATCAGAAACGATGCAAACCATATTTCCGGACCGTCACGTACAGGTGAAGGCAGTTACAGAACTCTTGTCAATGTGCTTCATGAGACCGCGCCTGACGATATTGCCTTCGTCAATGTTCATGGCACTGCAACGGTTTACAATGATGAAATGGAATCAATAGCCATGTATCGGGCAGGATTGCAGTCGGTTCCGGTAAACGGACTTAAAGGCTATTATGGCCATACAATGGGCGCCGCAGGAGTTATTGAAACGATACTTTCAATGTGTGCCGTTGACAACAATGTCATACTTGCCACTCGCGGCTATGAAACCTGCGGAGTATCGTATCCTTTGTCATTGTCAAATGAAAATCGTCACACCGACAAACGGTCATTTATTAAACTCCTTTCCGGTTTCGGCGGCTGTAATGCGGCAATTCTTTTTAAGAAAGGAGGTGCGCTATGATAAAATCCTGGATAAAAATTACCGACAAGTCCGTGTCGCTAAACGGGAAAATGATGGATTTCCATTCAAGCGGAAATGCTTTGCTTGCTGAAATATACAGAAACAAGGTTAAGGACTATCCCAAGTTCTTCAAAATGGATGCCTTGTGCAAATTGGGATTCCTCGGTTCCGAACTTGTCATTCAGGACGAAAAAACCGACCGCTTTGTGCCTCGTGAAGACAGAGCCGTAATCTTGTTTAACAGAAGTGGCTCGTTGAACGCTGATGTTAATTTTCAGGCAACTCTGCAACCTGACGATTTCTTCCCAAGTCCTGCCCTTTTTGTCTATACTCTTCCGAATATCATTACCGGTGAGATTGCTATCCGAAATAAGTATCTGGGTGAGACATCTTTCTATGTTCTGGAGGAAAAAGATTCTGAAACCATTGCCTCTCAAATAGTTAACTCTTTTCAAGATAACATTACAAATTCGGTAATCGGTGGTTGGGTTGACTGTATTGATGAAAACAACTTCGAGGCAGTCATGTTCCTGTGCTATAAGGATGAGAATGATACATTATATGAGGAAATAAAGAATATTTTGTCTAAATAATTAAAAATTAACAATATGGATGAACTGATATTAGAACTGAAAAATGAGATAATAGAAACTCTCAATCTTGAGGATATGCAGCCGGAAGACATTGACACTGATGCTCCTCTTTTCGGTGAAGGCCTCGGTCTGGATTCGATTGACGCTTTGGAACTTATAGTTTTGATGGAAAAAAATTACGGTATTAAACTCAGAGATGCATCCAAGGGCAAGGAGATTTTCAAGTCAGTAAGGGTAATGGCTGATTATATCGAAAAGAACAGAACAAAATAACTGATGGGGCAGCCGATTTTCATAACGGGAGCTGGCATAATTTCAGCCATTGGACTCAACAAGCAGGAGGTGTTGTCTTCCTTGCTTGCCGGGAAATCCGGTATTGCTGATGTACGATACTTGAACACCGTGCATCGGGAATTTCCGGTTGGAGAAGTCAAGCTTACCGATGAACAGATGATTCAAATGCTTGACATTAAGCCTGATGCCGTTACTACGCGAACTTCTCTTATGGGTATGCTTGCAATGAAGGAGGCTTTGAATGAAGCCAATCTCACATGTGAGGATATTCATCGTGCAGCATTCGTTTCCGGTACTACTGTCGGCGGAATGGATAAAATCGAACAATACTATCTCGATTTTGTCAACAATGACAATAAAAATGATTATATCGCTGTTCATGATTGCGGAACGTGTTCGGAAATGATTTGTGACTATTTCGGCGATTTTGCTTTCGTCACTTCAGTCTCTACAGCTTGTTCTTCGGCTGCAAATGCCATTATCAGAGGCGCAGCCATGATACGTGCCGGTTTGTTCGACATTGCAGTCGTCGGCGGTAGCGAGTGTATTACGAAATTCCATCTCAACGGTTTCAACTCCCTGAAAATTCTTGATACCGGACTTTGCCGTCCTTTCGATGAAACCCGTTCGGGCTTGAATCTTGGCGAAGGCGCTGCATATCTTGTGCTTGAGTCTGATGATTCAGTGAGGAGAAGAAATGTCAAACCTCTGTCGGTACTTGCCGGGTATGGTAACGTTTGTGATGCCTATCACCAGACTGCATCGTCTCCGGAAGGCGAAGGCCCGTATCGGGCAATGAGGGAAGCCTTGGAAGATGCCGGATTGAATGTGTCAAATATCGACTACGTCAACGCACACGGAACTGCAACACCTAATAACGACCTTACGGAAAGCATGGCGTTGAAACGTCTTTTCTCAGACAAAATACCTCCCGTTTCCTCAACTAAGGCGTTCACAGGACATACTACAAGCGCCACCGGCTCCATTGAAGCGGTAATCTGTATTCTTGCTATACGTAACCAGTTTCTCCCTGTTAACCTGAACTGGAAAAATCAAATGGAAAACGGCATAACTCCGGTGACCGGTATGCATCCTGAAAAACCCGTAACCAATGTGTTGTGTAATTCGTTCGGATTCGGCGGCAATGATTCATCACTCCTTTTAAGCTCTTCTGATAATTATGAAAAGGAATAGTTTTTACATAAAGTCAACCGCTCAGATTTCAATTCAACAGCCATTGTGTGACGACTGGATGGAAAATCCTGTATGGTATGATTCCAATTATGTCCGCTCTGTGGAACCTGACTACAAACAGTATATCCTGCCTTTGGAAGCTCGCAGAATGACAAGAATCATGAAACGTTCCCTGACTACTTCCAATGTGGCTATTAAAAAGTCGGGCCTGACGCTGCCTGACGCTATAATTACGGGCACAGGATGGGGGTGTATGGATAATACCGAACAATTCCTGGATACTTTGTGTAACGAAGGGGAACAACTGCTGAAACCAACTTTGTTTATGCAGTCAACACATAATACCATCAGTTCACATATAGCCATCAATACCCATAACAACGGTTACAATATCACTTATTCGCACAGAGGTACCTCATTTGATATGGCACTGTTCGATGCGTATTTGCAGTATAAGTCCGGTAAGCTTGATTCAGCCCTCGTAGGAAGCCATGACGAAGTCACACCGACTTCTTTCAGTTTTCTGAAGAAAATGGGACTCGTCGGCTGTGATGACGAAATCTGCGGTGAGGCTTCCGCATCAGTTGTCCTATCTTCCCGCACTTCTGACACCCATAGCGCAGTTGCAGCAATAAGAATTGTTTATAAGCCGTCTGCGTCTGAAATACATTCTGCCGTAAATCAATTGCTTGCAGATGCTGAAATGAGAATGGACGATATTTCTGCCGTAATGGTCGGGATAAGTGGAAATAAGAATACCGATAAACCTTACCATGATATTGTTGACAACTGTTTTAAGGATAAAACAATACTTCACTATAAGCATGTATTCGGTGAATGCTTCTCAGCATCTGCTCTCGGTTTCTATGCTGCTGACTGCTGCTTGAAATATGGGTATGTCCCCGACTTTCTGTATGTTGATAAATCACATGGAATGATTGGGCCTCCAAAAAACCTTCTCCTCGTTAACCATTCTGACGGCAAAATCTTTTCATTTGTTCTTCTGAGATATTACTGATACTTGTTGTTTGTGTATACGTCGAATTCTTTTGAAAAAAAGTGAATGGTTCTAGACAATAGGCAAATTCATTTGTACCTGTTTCAAGCAATATACCTTTTTTGTCGCCGGCTTCGTCGCCTTTGCGTACTTTATCATTTGCCATTAAATCGCCCCCATAATTCTTAACTTCGTAGATAAGGTAAATTTC
>CALFIZ010000256.1 GCA_937877575.1 uncultured Marinilabiliales bacterium
AACAACAGAGTCATCATTCTTGCCGCCACCAACAGAGCCGACATACTTGACCGTGCCCTGCTCCGTGCCGGACGTTTTGACCGCCAGATTGCAGTTGAGCTGCCTGACCTCAAGGGCAGAGAGGAAATATTCGAGGTTCACATGAGGGGTCTTAAACTTGACTCTGCAGTTGACAGAGGTTTCCTTGCAAAACAGACACCTGGATTTTCAGGTGCCGACATCGCAAACGCATGTAACGAAGCCGCCCTCATCTGTGCAAGAAAAAACAAGAAGATAATTGACAAACAGGACTTTTTAGATGCAATCGACCGTATCATAGGAGGTCTTGAAAAACGAACCAAACTGATTTCACCGGAAGAAAAACGGGCAATATCGTATCATGAGGCAGGTCACGCCTCTGTCAGCTGGCTGCTGAAATACGCAAGCCCACTCGTAAAAGTCACCATAGTGCCCCGAGGCAACTCGTTAGGAGCAGCATGGTATCTTCCTGAAGAACGCAGCCTGACTTCATACGAGCAACTCTATGACGAAATAACCACCCTGCTCGCCGGCAGAGCTTCAGAAGAAATCAACGTCGGCACCATCTCAACAGGCGCCCTCAACGACCTCGAAAGAGCCACCAAAATGGCATACGCAATGGTCACATACTACGGCCTCGACAAAGAAATAGGCAATATGAGCTACTTCGACTCCACAGGCCAGTCAGAATATTCATTCACCAAACCATATAGTGAAAAAACTGCGGAAGTAATTGACCGGCAGGTAAGCAAACTCATCAGCGAGGCTTACGAGCGCGCCAAGAGCATAATCTTGGCCAATAGGGAAAAAATCCTCAAACTCGGCGACCTCCTTCTCGCCAACGAAGTGGTGTTCAGCGATGACCTGGAAAATATTTTCGGAAAACGCGAAAACCTGAACCCTGACATGGCCAAGGCAGCAGACTTCATTGAAAAGCCTCATGAAGCCTCTGATGAAACCGAACAACAGTCCTACGATACACAAACACAAGCTATAGAACCGGAAAAGAACAATTAACCATAAATGAATCAATCATGGCAGACATTAATTCCAAATCCCAATATGAAGACAGCATAGCAAAAGAAAAGATAATCAACGAGCTCAAGCACGTTACTGCAAACAAAAACAACTCGTCTTTTTCAAATACGGATACCGATGGCAACGTCATTGCCGACAGCAAGGAAAATCTCGAAGACATGTTCTCCCGCAAATTCTCACAAAACGGGGGCAAACTCATCTTCTGCGAAACCGACCAGGAAATGATATCCAATATCCGGGCAGCTGTCAAAACATTTGGCTGGAATGACATTTACTGCTATAACAATGGCATTGGCAATATCCTCAGTACTGCAGAAATAAAATTCAAAAACAATATCGGAGACTTACTTTCAGTTCCAGTAGGAATGACCATGTGCGATGCGTTGATTGCCAATCAGGGCACCATTGTAATCTCCAATGAATCAGACAAGAAAAGGAAACTGTCAGCCATTGCCCAGACTCATGTCGTATTTGCAACCATTGACAAAATTGTTCCGGATTTCAAAGCAGCCATTGAAAAAATGAAGAAACCGGACAACAGATTACCCGACACTATCGAGATTATATCGGGACCAAGTTCCACTACGGTGGCCGAATGCAATCCGATAATAGGCGCTCAAGGGCCAAAAGAATTGTATCTGTTCCTATTAGCTTAGCCCGACAATGAAAAAATTCCTAATCAGAACAGCCTCAGCCATAATCTTTGCGGCTATTTTGCTCGGTTCCATTTACTTAGGCAAAATTTGGATGCTTGTAGCCCTCGGATTCTTCCTCTGTGCTGCCCTGTACGAAATGAAACATTTCGTGACCTTCAAAACCATAATACCATACATTCTGGCAGGAGTACTTTTCTATGTTTTTGGAGTTGCCGCCGGAGCCGGATATACATACAGACAATGGGCTGCAATAATCGTAATCTTCGCCATTTCATTCCTCTGTCTGCTGATGATGCAAAACAACTATCCTGAAAAATCCTTTATTTTCAAGACATTTGCATTATTTTACCTCACAGTTCCATTCATATTGTTCAATACTCTTCCACAGTTTTCCGAGAAAATGGGACAAGCGTCGTATTTCATACCCTACTGCCTGCTTGCCACAATATGGGTTGGAGATGCAACCGCATACATAGTCGGTTCCCTCTGCGGAAAACATCCCATGGCAAAAAAAATATCACCGCACAAAACGTGGGAAGGTTTCTTCGGAGGCCTCACCTTTGTAATCATAACATCTATAGTTCTTTCATATCTGTTTGATGTACAAGTAGGTATGACCCAATGGCTTTTTTGGTTGCTGTTCTGCCTCATCACTTATCTGACGGGAACTTTGGGCGACCTGTTCGAATCAAAACTTAAACGTACCGCCGAAATAAAAGACTCCGGCAACCTCATGCCAGGTCACGGAGGAGCCTTCGACAGATTCGACTCGTTCCTGCTTTCAGTGCCATGCATTATCATCTTCCTGCTAACCGTTTTATACTAAAGCCATGAAAATTCACAAAGAAGGACGACTAATCGCTACTATACTTCTGATACTCACATTGTTATCATCAGCCATCACCATAGCGCAGAAAGAATCCGACATTATTCTTATTGTATTGTCATGCCTGCTGTTTCTTTTCACACTGATTATTGCATTCTTCTACAGATATCCTGACAGAAAGTGCAATATTGATGAGAACCTGATATATGTTCCTGCGGACGGGAAAGTGGTTGCCTGCGAGAAAGTCTTTGAAAAAGAATATTTCAAAGCCGAAATGCTGCAGATTTCAATATTTATGAGCATTT
>CALFIZ010000257.1 GCA_937877575.1 uncultured Marinilabiliales bacterium
TTTTTCAATTAATTTTTCAGCCAGTGGTGTAACTAAAAACGTGGCTGAACAGATAGCCGCCGAAGCCAAAGGCGACATTTTCGAAATCAAGCCTGAAGTGGCCTACACAGAAGAAGACCTTGATTGGACAAACAAACAGTCACGTTCATCCGTTGAGATGAATGACAAGAGTTCACGTCCTGCAATAGCTGATAAAGTCGAGGACATGTCTCAATACGACGCCATATATCTTGGGTTCCCGATATGGTGGTACACCGCTCCGACCATCATAAACACATTTATGGAACAATATGATTTCACCGGCAAGGTCATCATTCCTTTCGCAACATCAGGCGGCAGTACCATCGAACGTGCAGTAAAAGACCTTCAACAGGCTTATCCTCAAGCGACATGGGAACAAGGGATGACAAATCCTTCTCTTGATGAGATAAAGCAGAAAGTTGCAGAGAGATAAGCAGCTAAAGCGACACGAGACACAACTTAAAACCGACGGGCTTGATGGGATATAACTAAGCCAGAGAAACCATGCAGACGTACATTATTATTGCAATAATTGCAATAGTGCTAATAATCTTCATTATGAGCGGTTTCCAGATTGTAAGGCCTACACACCGCGCATTGATAGAAAGATTGGGGAAATACCATAGTTTTGCAAATCCGGGATTACATTGGATAATACCGCTAATCGACAAAATGTACAGGGTAAACATCACCGAGCAGATGGTTGATGCTGAGCCACAGGAAATCATCACCAATGATAACCTGAACGCAAGTGTTGACGCACAGATTTATTTCAAAGTCATCGACACGGAAGAAGGCGTGAAAAGCTCGTTGTACAATGTCAACAACTACCAGTATCAGATAGTTAATCTTGCGAGGACGACTTTGCGTAACATCATAGGCACTCTCACCCTCAAATCCGCCAACAGCGAAAGAGGCAGAATCAACACCGAGCTGCATCAGATTCTTTCCGAAGAAACGCAGAAATGGGGAATCAGCATTGTTCGCGCCGAACTGAAGCAGATTGACCCGCCACCAGATGTACAGGAAACCATGAATAAAGTCGTCAAGGCTGAAAATGAAAAGATTTCCGCCATTGACTTTGCAACTGCTGCCGAGACAACCGCCGACGGTTCAAAACGTGCAAAAATCAAGGAAGCAGAAGGTTTGCGACAGTCAATGATATTAAAGGCAGAAGGTGAAGCCGAATCGATACGTTTAGTCAACGAGGCGGCACAGCAGTACTTCATAGGCAACGCGCAGATTCTCAGAAAGATAGAAGCAGTTGAAACATCATTGAAAAACAATGCGAAGATAGTTCTTCCATCCGATTCAGAACTCGTCAATGTCATAGGTGACATGGCAGGTGTATTGCCTCTGAAGAAGGCAGAAGAGAAAAAATAACACTGTAAAATCTTGAAAGAAGGTCAAAATCACGAAGCATTAGAGCTTGCTAACGAAGCCGGGAAGATACTTCTCGAAAACGGAGCACAGATTTCAAGGGTTGAAGACACCATGCAGCGGATAGCCCGTCATTATGGTGCCGACAACGGAAGTTTTTTCGTCCTTTCCAACGGCATCATTGCGACAGGCGAAGGCTACTCCAAAGCCCAATACATACCCCTTCGAAGCGCAAGTCTCGACAAGGTGGTTGAGGTCAATCAGATTTCACGTGACGTGGCATACAAGAATCTGTCTCTGTCACAGCTTCGTGAGAGGTTAGCCGCCATCAGAAACATGAAACCCAAACCCAAATGGGAACAGATATTGGGCAGCGCTTTCGGTGCAGGATTCTTCTCAATGATATTCGGCGGCAGTCTCAGCGACAGTCTTGTCTCTTTCACCGCCGGTCTGCTGCTATACGTTTTTATAGTCTTTATCGGAAACAAGTACCTGAGCCGTATCTTTGCAAACATCAGCGGTGGTTTTATTGCTGCAGCCATCTGTATTCTGGCATACCATCTGGGAGCAGGTGGCAATCTCGGCAACATGATTATCGGCGCCATCATTCCGTTAGTGCCGGGGATACCCTTTACCAACGGCATAAGAGATATTGCCAACGAGGACTATTTAGCGGGCATCACACGACTATTAGACGCCTTCATGATATTTCTGTGCATAGCGTTAGGAGTCATTTTCGCCTTTTTAGTCGATGGAGTCATAATGGACGGGATTATACCGCTTAACGGGATGTCAACTGATGCTGTTACGGCAAAAATATGGTGGCAGCTTGCAGCGGCATTTTTCGGGACTGCAGCATTCTCCATTTTATTTGGCACACCGCGCAAACATTACCTTTACTGCGGTCTTGCCGGTGCCATGGGGTGGTTGGTATATCTTGCAGCCATACGTCTTGGAGGCTCACCTGCCGAAGCTACAGTCTTTGGCTCCATGGCGGTTCTGATAGTGTCACGCGCTTTTGCAGTATTACGCCGCTGTCCCGTGACGGTGTTTTTAATCTGCGGCATATTTCCGCTTGTTCCGGGCGGTGGTCTGTTCTGGACCTCATACTATCTCGTTGCAGGTCAGACACATCTTGCGTTATCAAGCGGATTCTTATCCATCAAAATCACGGTTGCCATAGCCTTCGGTATTATCTTAATTGAAGAGATAACGCGGCATTTGCCCTATTTGCATAAATCTGAGTAAACAGAAAGCAGACAGGAACAAAAAAAACGGCTTCATTGAGAAAATCAACAAAGCCGCTTTTTTTAGCTATTGGAATCAGACTATTTGGATGCCCATTCGATAAGGTCAACAACTCTGTTGGAATAGCCCCATTCGTTGTCATACCATGAAATAACCTTCACTGTATTACCCAATACCATTGTTGACATAGCGTCAAATATTGAAGAATGCGAATCATGAATGATATCACATGAAACGATAGGATCTTCGGTATATGAGAGAATGCCTTTCATAGGACCTTCAGCAGCCTTCTTCATGGCAGCGTTGATTTCTTCCTTTGTAGCAGGTCTCTTCAATGTGGCAACCAAGTCGCAGATTGAGCCTGTCGGTGTTGGAACCCTCATTGCCATACCGTCAAGTTTTCCCTTCAATGAAGGAATAACTTTGCCGACAGCCTTAGCAGCACCTGTTGTTGTCGGGATGATGGAAACAGCTGCAGAACGAGCTCTTCTCAAATCGCTGTGAGGAGCGTCAAGTATCTTCTGGTCATTGGTATATGAGTGTACTGTTGTCATAAATCCAACTTCAATACCGAAATTATCCTCAAGTACCTTAGCCACAGGAGCTATGCAATTGGTTGTGCAGGATGCATTGGAAATGCACAAGTCAGTTGGACGGAGAGCATCCTGGTTGACACCCATGACAATCATATTGTCAATTTCGTCCTTTGCAGGAACTGTGAGAATAACCTTCTTTGCACCGGCTTTCAAATGGTCGCCATAACCGCCTTTTTCAGTCTCTCTTTTTGTGAATACGCCGGTTGACTCAATGACTATGTCAGGAGTGCAAGGCCATTTGATTGACAGTGGAGACCTTTCTGTAAATACAGGGATAGACTTACCGTTAACAATGATGGCATTATCAGTACACTCAACTTCACCGTTGAATTTTCCTTGTGTTGAGTCGTACTTCAGCAGATGTGCGAGCACCTTTGTACTTGTTAAATCATTAATACCGATAATTTCGATGTTTGGTCTTTCCAAAGCAATCTTGAAAACGTTTCTACCGATACGGCCGAATCCGTTAATACCAACTTTAATTTTTGTCATGACTAAAATTTTAAAATGTTATTGCAATACTTTAAATTATCACTTTACGATGTCGAGAAGTTCAACCTCAAAAAGGAGGATTGAGTTAGGAGGAATACTGCCGAGGTCACGGTTGCCATAACCGAGTTCAGGTGGAATGACGAATTCATATTTTGAACCGACAGGCATAAGTTGGAGACCTTCCTGCCAACCGCGAATAACCCCGTTTACAGGAAATTCTGCAGGTGTGCCTCTGTCATAAGAACTGTCGAACTTTGTTCCATCGGTCAATGTGCCTGTATAATGAACCTTAACCTTATCTGTAGCAGTAGGTTTCTTACCGCTACCCTGTTTGATTACACGGTATTGTAATCCGCTTTCTGTTGTTATCATACCTTCTTTAGTTTTATTGATTTCCATATAATCAGCGTTACTTTCATTTGCTGCTGTTGCCGCTGCCATCTGTGCAGCTCTCACTTCCTCTGAATAAGCATCAATTATTGAAGAAGCTGCAGTTGGGTCGAAAAGAGCTTTTGTACCTTTAAGCGATGCTTCAAAACCATTGTAGAACATATTACTGTTAAATCCGCAAGGCATATCCGAGAAACCATTCTTGACATTATCCGCACAAAATGTTCCTAATGCAGCGCTGATGTCATTCTTATTGTAGTCAACGCCGGGAGTCATTTTTGCCTGACCGGTTTGATCCTTAATCATATCATTGTACTTTAGGAAGAATTCTGACATAACGTTCTGTTCATCTTCAATTGACATGTACTCACCTTCTGAAAACAAATAATTCTTGAAATTATTGAGTAAAATATTATAATCAATTTCAGGGAGTTTTGAAAGTTCTGACTTATATGACTCTCCCCAATATACGCCCCAGGCATAATTGACTGAATCAGCCTTGTTTTCTAAATTGACTTTAGACTTGTTGTTGTCACAAGATTGCATTGATAATCCCATTCCCAGAATTATCAAAATAAGGATTAAACATGATTTTTTCATTGTCTTTTCTATTTTTTCTAATTTTAATATTTACGATAATTTGTTTCCGCAAAGATACTCTAAATTTTCAAATTAGTTAATTAAAAAAACACTATATTTGCAGAATTATGAAAAACATTAGAAATTTCTGCATCATAGCACATATTGACCACGGTAAGAGCACTTTAGCCGACCGTATGCTCGAAATCACAGGAACCGTCAAGGGGAAGGAACTTCAAAATCAGACGCTTGACGACATGGATTTGGAGCGTGAACGCGGCATAACAATTAAGAGCCACGCCATCCAAATGCGCTACGATTATAAAGGTGAAACATATATACTCAACCTCATCGACACCCCGGGACATGTCGATTTTTCATACGAAGTCAGCCGTTCCATCGCCGCCTGCGAAGGGGCTATCCTCGTTGTCGATGCCACACAGGGCATCCAGGCCCAAACCATTGCCAACCTGTACAAAGCCATAGACAACAATCTCGAAATCATCCCCGTGATGAACAAGATGGACATGACCAATGCCATGCCCGACGAGGTGGAAGACGAAATCGTGGACCTGATAGGCTGCGACAGAACCGACATCCTCCGCGTAAGTGCAAAGACCGGTGAAGGCGTCAAGGCCATCCTTGATGCAATCGTGGAAAAAATACCATGTCCGGAGGGAGACCCTGATGCACCGTTGCAGATGCTCATCTTCGACTCTCTCTTCAACCCGTTTAGAGGAATCATCACATACTGCCGCATTATGAACGGCACTCTGCATACCAACGACTTATGCAAATTCATGAGCACCGACCATGAATACAACGCCGAAGAAATCGGAATAATGCGGCTGCAACGCTTCC
>CALFIZ010000258.1 GCA_937877575.1 uncultured Marinilabiliales bacterium
AGAACTCACCGACCGAATTGTCGCCTTGCAGTATGCAGCTCGGATACTTCCAGGTTCTGGCCGAGCCGGTCTCAACCTGCACCCACGACAGTTTTGCATTGTCGCCCTTGCACACGCCGCGTTTGGTGACGAAATTGTAAATGCCGCCTTTGCCATCCTTGTCACCCGGATACCAGTTCTGTACAGTGGAATATTTCACCTCGGCATCTTTCATGACTATTATTTCCACTATGGCTGCATGGAGCTGGTTTTCATCACGTTGCGGTGCCGTACAGCCTTCCATATATCTTACGGAAGCGCCTACATCGGCAATAATGAGGGTTCGTTCAAACTGTCCGGTCTGAGCAGCATTGATTCTGAAATACGTTGACAGTTCCATCGGACAGGTCACCCCCTTAGGGATGTAGCAGAACGAGCCGTCGCTGAAGACCGCTGAATTGAGCGCGGCGAAGAAATTGTCGTCAGGCGGAACTGCCGTGCTTAGATACTGGCGGACAAGGTCGGGATGGTTTTTGACCGCCTCGCTGAAAGAGCAGAATATTATACCGTATTTGCCGAGCGTATCCTGGAATGTCGTCTTTACCGACACACTGTCGAAAACCGCGTCATAAGCCACATCGGAACTGTTTACAAGCCGTTTCTGCTCATCTAACGGAATGCCTAACTTGTTGAAGGTTGAAAGGAGTTCGGGATCAACCTCATCGAAGTTTGTCTGTTTCCTCTTGGGTGCTGAATAATAGATTATATCCTGATAATCGATAGGATCATAATCGACATGCCCCCAATGAGGCTCCTTCATTGTCAACCATTTGCGATAAGCGTTCAGGCGAAATTCCAAAAGCCATTCAGGTTCCTCCTTTTTGGCGGAAATCATGCGTATTATGTCCTCATTGAGACCTTTGGGCACAACTTCCGATTCGATATCCGTAACAAAACCGTACTTGTAATCTTCGTTGGCTATTTCGCTGACAATCTGATTGTCTGTTTTTTCGCTGTTCATTATTATTCCATCATTTTGTTGGCATCACTGACAAAAGTGGCAAGCCCCTTGTCAGTCAGAGGATGGTTGAGCAGGCCGAGGATAGCCTTCAGAGGACATGTTGCGACGTCAGCTCCGGCTTCGAGGCACTGGATAATATGGCGGGTATGGCGGACCGAAGCGGCGAGAACCATGGTTTTGTAGCCGTAATACCTGTAAACACCGGCTATCTCCCTGACCAACCCGACACCGTCAGACGAGATGTCATCGAGACGACCGATAAAAGGCGACACGTATTTGGCACCTGCCTTTGCCGCAAGCAGAGCCTGACCTACTGAAAACACGAGCGTGCAGTTGGTTTTCTCACCTCTGTCGCTGAAATATTTGACAGCCTTTATCCCGTCCTTGGTGCATGGCAGCTTGACTGTAATCTTAGGGTCAATCTTCAGGAGTTCCTCGCCCTCCCTTACCATGCCTTCATAATCCGTTGCGAAGACTTCAGCGCTGACATCACCGTCCACAATGTCGCATATTGCCTTATAATGTTGAAATATAGCTTCTTTGCCTTTGACTCCTTCCTTTGCCATCAATGATGGGTTTGTAGTCACGCCGTCAAGGATGCCCAGTTCCTGAGCTTCCCTTATCTGGTCTAAATTTGCAGTATCAATGAAAAATTTCATGTCTTTATTTTTTTTACAAAAGTAATAAAAATTAATCAGACCGGACTAAAATACATTAATAAAACTCTTAAAAGAGTGAGAGCGCGATTTTTTTTGGGAAAAACTATGAAGGGATGAAATCCACCTATGAAAGGGACATTATAACGAATAGTCGGTCTAATGACCGATTTGGGTTTAAATGGCGGCGGATTGCCGTTTGTTATGTTGATTCATGGTAATAACGGGCTTCATATTGAAGCGGTGATGTGACGACTATCATAAAGTGTGACAACTTAACCGTTGATAGCTCGGAAGCGGTCTTGGAGTTCTTTGATGCGGGCCATTAGGTCTGCGAAGTCGAGGGATTGTCCGTAAATGAAGCTCTTCTTCATTTCGTTGTCGCCTAGCACTGTTACATCAAGCCCCAATTCGTTAAACTTGTTTTCAAGTTCCCACTTGAAATCACCAAAAAGATAGTCTTGTGCATGCTCGCGCAT
>CALFIZ010000259.1 GCA_937877575.1 uncultured Marinilabiliales bacterium
AAAAGCAGAAGGCAGCTATCGTAAATGATACAATTATTGACGATACGCTGTCTGATCGCTCACCTTCGGAAAATGCAAAATCAGAATATTCGCTGGGAACTACAGATATAAACTCTGCGGATTCTGATGATACTACCAATGCAGATGTTGAAAATTAAAGATATATTCATCACTACAGAAAACAGAAATTATTAGTTGGGAAACAAGGAAGTTGCAAATTCATGCAGAAAGGAGCCTAATGAGAAGAAATGAACTCACGAATACCACCGTAGCCAATTCCGATTATGAATCTGTGATCGGTCATACCGTTTATTCTGTTCATCACGAATACGGAAATGACGATCTGTCTGATCTGGTCGCGGATTATCTTTCAGAAAAAATAGCGGACGGCGATAATCAACCTGCTGCCACAAAAGCAGCTTAATAAAATTCTGCAAAGCGGTTGATTTTCGTGCCGGAATATGCTATAATATATACATCAACCGCTTTGCCCTTTTGAAAGGAGTAGATATGGTGCAAAGCATATATGTAGCCGCCTGCTATTGTCGTTTGTCAAGAGATGACGAACAGGACGGCACAAGCGTTTCAATAGAAACACAAAGAAAAATATTATCCGATTACTGCAAGACTAATGGCTTTTCGGTTTTTGACTTTTATTGTGACGATGGAGTTGTCTTCACCTGCTTTCGGATATTTGAATGTGTGGTTTTCAGGATATAACTTGTTGTTATCGTATGAAGGTTTCTGTCCCTGATACATTGTCATGTTAAACATTCTGACGTTGCTTTCGTCGAATCTCATGAAAGCCAGTTTGTTACCGTCGGGTGACCACTGGAATCCTTTGTTGAACCCGAATTCTTCTTCATATACCCAGTCTGGAGCGCCATTGATGATATAGTTGAATTTACCGTCGAACGTAATCTGTTTTTCTTTGTTTGTATTCAAGTCTTTTATGAACAGATTGTTTTCTCTGACGAAGGCCACTTTGTCACCATTAGGCGAGAAAGTGGCAAGTTGTTGCTTTCCGTTTTCGGAAAGTTTTGAATATGACTCTTTTGCGATGTCATATATATAATAGTCGGCTGTGAATGACCTGCGATATATATATTCAACATTGGTGGCGAGGAGGATTTTGGTTTCGTTTTCGCTCATGGAGTATGATGCTATTCTGATTTTGGAATAGTTGTCCGGAGCCTTGCTGATGTCAAGAATAGTTTCTACAGGCATACCTGTTTCGTATGAGTATTTGACGATGCCGTTGTTTTCGAGGGTTGTATAGTGGATTCCGTCATTCATGGATACGATACCATATACGGAGTTTTGTCTGAAAGTATAGTTTCTGACGAAGTCGTCAAGTGTAAGTTGTTTCTGGCCGAAAGTAACGATAGCCAGCAGGGATGCGATAATAACTGATAAATATTTTCTCATGATAATATATATTAGCAAGTAAAAAAAAACCGCAACATCTGTTGCGGTTTTTTTCACTTAAATTATTGGTTTATCTAAATGTAGCTTCGATTTCGACTCTACGGTTCTTAGCGCGGCCTTCTTTAGTCTTGTTAGTAGCAACAGGGCTGTGTGAGCCTTCGCCTGATGTGGTGATGATGTTAGGATCAACGCCCTTGTTAACGAGATATCTCTTAACTGATTCAGCTCTTCTAACTGCCAATGGGTCGTTGATTGCATCGTTACCGGTGGTATCGCAGTGACCTGTGATATGAATCTTAGGATTCTTGCAAGCCTTGATTTCTTCTGCGAAGTGGTCGAGTTCTGCGAAGTACTGTTTCTTAACGATATCCTTATTGGTGTCGAAGTTGACGCCAGGTATATCATTGCCGCCTATAACCTTACGATAGTTATCCGGGCAGCCATAGTTTTCAATTGTACCAGGGATAGTTGGGCACTGGTCGTAGATATCAGGTATGCCATCGCCATCGGTATCAGGACAACCATGATATTTAGGCAGACCAGGAGTGTCTGGACATTCATCTTCATCGTCAGGGATACCATCACCGTCTCTGTCAGTGATTCTTGGGCAACCTTGTAATTCCTTAATGCCAGGAACATCCGGGCACTTGTCTTCATAATCAGGAATACCGTCACCGTCTCTGTCTGGACAACCTTGGAATTCAGGTAAACCTGGTTCGTATGGACATTTGTCGTCTTTGTCAGGTATGCCGTCACCATCAGAATCCGGACAGCCATTGAATTGAGGAACACCAGGAGTCAATGGGCAATCATCTTCATTATCAGGTATGCCATCACCATCAGTATCAGGACAACCGCGAAGTTCCCAAGTGCCAGGAATGTACATGCATTCATCTTTAGCATCGGAAACGCCGTCACCGTCGATATCCTTAGGAGCCTTGTAAAGAATAGGTACCTTAACTGCTGCGCAGAGGTCAACACCATTCCAGTAGTTTTGGAGAAGGCTTGAAACAGCTGTGTTGGAACCAACCCAAACAGGACCAAGTCTGAAGCCTAAACCTACGTTTACAGGAGCGTATGTGTTATTGCCATTGCCGCCGGCACCACCCAGATAGTCAGGAAGGAAAGTTACCGGAACAGAAACTCCGAAGTATCTTCTTTCGTATCTTGGGGTGAGGTTGATAACGGTATTGTTGTGAACTGTTATGTAGTTTTTGTCAAATTCGTTGACAGCATATTTTGTGAATGCTGAGAATGGAACACTTCCACCTAAGTTGATGAAGAAATTTGACTTGCTTATTCTATAATCAACATTAAGATTCACAGTAGGGGAGACTTTTACATAGAAAGCTTCATCAGCAGCAGTTAAAGTTCCGGAACCAAAAGATTTGTCAATAGCTGTATTAAGTTCAGTAGATGACATTGACATGAAGTTGCTGAAATTGCCTGAGTTGAAAGCTGTGTTAGTACCTGAGTACATCATGGTAGCTAAAGCTGCATCTCTTGTATATTTCATGTTCTTGAACATGAGGTCATTGACTGAAAGAGCAACCTTAAGGGTGTATTTGTTGAGGTCATTTCTTGTAAGACCTGTCTTACCATCCATGTCATATTTGTAATCTTCGTAGTCAGGTCTCCATTCATAGATGACACCCAAGTCAACGCCAAATCCTAAGTTTTTGAAGAATTCTTTGTTGAGGTAGCGGGAACCGTTTACGAGAGTTTTGAATGCGTCAAATATGCCGACATTCTGGTAGTCGTAAGGGTTGTCACTGTTTTGACGTTTGTTGATGATGTTGGCAAGGTAAGCAGCGTTGTAACCTTCGGAGATGCCATACATGATTCTGCCTTCACCGTCGCCGTTGAGAATAATATCGTCTGTGGCATCAACGATTTTGACATCAACATTGTCAGTGAGGAAATACATTGCTGTGAGACCCTTATAAGCCTTGAGGGTGATACCGCCTTTGAGGTAGTTGGCACCTGCGTCAATGATTTGGCTACCGAAGGAGAGACCTACTTCAGCCCAGTTTGCATTGGCATATCTTGATGTTTCATTGAGGATTGGGTATGAATTTGTGAATTCATAGTCTTGACCTTCATAGAACCATAAGTCTGCCATGTTCTGTGACACACCGTTTATTGAAGTGATGCCACGAGCTCTTGTAGTGAAACCGATACCCATCTTGTCATGGTTAAATGTGAACATGAAGTTGAGTAACTGAACATCAAAAGATGTATTAAGATTGTAGGTTTTGTCACTGTTAGGATTACCATTTCTGGTAACAAATCTGTTTTTTGCAGTGACATCAGTTGGATAATCCCACGGTTCGTTAAGAAGAATGTTTCTGTAAGCATTTCTTCTTGTGTTATTGAACACGTTGATGGTTTGGAACATCAGTCTTCTCTGAAGACCGAAGTAATCATTGTAGGCATTGAGGGAACCTCCCAGGAGTGTCATGTCGAAAATGTAACGTGAATCTGCAAGATTTGCAGGATTGTCGTACACACTGTTGATTCCGGCATAGTTGTCACCTTGGAATTCATTGTAGCTTTGTGCTTTTGCATTAGGCGTAAATACGATTGTCATTACAAAACATAAAAGCGCCCACTTAGTTAATTGTACAATTCTTTTCATAACTTAATTATTTGTATTACATTATTTTACATATCTAATATAAAAAAACATCGTATGCAATAGTAGTCTTTCGCACACACTTTGCAAAATTAATAATTAATTGGTATTTATAAGTGTTTTTTTAAAAAAAAGTTTTTTTTATTTAAACAGACTTATAAACAAAATTTTATATATATTTGCAGCGTGAAAAAGATGAGATATTAGCTCAGTTGGTTTAGAGCGCTTGCTTGACAGGCAAGAGGTCACCAGTTCGAATCTTGTATATCTCACTTTTATAAAATAAAAAAGGTGCTTTGTAGCACCTTTTTTATTTTAACTAATTTATTTTTAAGTCAATATATGTCGGCAGATGATCGCTGTATCCTGCCTGATATTTTGCTCCGTTGTATGTCCG
>CALFIZ010000260.1 GCA_937877575.1 uncultured Marinilabiliales bacterium
AATGTTCTCGGGTTCCCTCTGGATCGGCGGCGTGGATGCCAACCAGGTTCTTAAGGTCGCTGCCGTCAAATACCGTCAGGGTCCTACCTTCAACGGAGGTAATGACTATTGGCCGGGCCCTCTTTATGTCAAGAACAGCCCTAATCCTCAGGAAGGCATCACCATCTCTGAAGTCGATGCAGCCACCTGTCTGAAGTACGACAAACTGTTCTTCATGTCTCAGGAACTGGTTAACGACTTCCTCGCAAACTGTGACCCGGAAACAGGTTACTACGATGCTTCAATCAACGAGGATTACAATATTCCAGATGAAATCCTCAACTGGCCTGCTCATCCGGATATGACCGAGTCAAAGTCACAGTACCAGAGCTACTATCTCGCTCCTTTCTATGACAATGACCATGATGGCAATTATGACCCTTACAAGGGCGACTACCCTTATTATGACTTGAGCAACGTTCTCTGCTCCTCAAACTATGCCGGCGACCCGACATTCGTTCCTGCAACCACTATGGAAGGCAACGGTATCCAGGTTGACCAGTGTATCAAGGGTGATGAAACTCTTTGGTGGGTATTCAATGATAAAGGTAACATCCACACCGAAAGCTTCGGTGATGCCACCGGTTTCGAAATCAGAGGTCAGGCTTTCGGTTTCGCTTCCAATGACGAAATCAACAACATGACTTTCTATTCATACGAAATCATCAACCGTTCATCTTATACATTGACTAACACTTACTTCAGCCAGTGGGTTGACACCGACCTCGGTTACAGCTGGGATGACTATGTGGGATGCGATGTCCTCCGTGGTCTCGGCTATTGCTACAACGGTTTCGACGTTGATGGTAGCGGTCAGTACAATGCTTACGGTTCACAGCCTCCTGCAATCGGTGTTGACTTCTTCCAGGGTCCTTATCTTGATCCTGACGGTTATGATAACCCCGCATTCTATGGCGACGGTCTCCTCGGCCCTGCCTACAATGCAGCAAATACTGCCAATGAAAACCTCGACTGCTCTATCGTTGCCCAGAACGGACAGATGATTAACTTCACATACGGCAGCGGTCCTAAGACAGGTTCCAAGACAGGAAGATTCCTCGTCAGATCAGAGGCTATAAACGGTGTTAACTTCGGTAACGGTATCGTTGACGATGAACGTTTCGGCATGAGACGTTTCGTGTATCACGTTAACACAAGCGGTAACTATAACAGTGATCCTAAATACGCGGCAGATTACTACAATTTGCTGAGAGGTATTTGGAATGATAACACAAAGATGAAATATGGCGGCAACGGCCACATCAGTTCAGGTGCTGAAGATATAGACGCTGACTTCATGTTCCCGGGTGACTCCGACCCTTGTTGGTGGGGTACAGGCGGCGTTAAGCCGGCTAATCCTGAATGGACTGAAGAAACTGCAGGCAATACTCCGTATGACCGTCGTTTCATGCAGTCAGCAGGTCCTTTCACCCTTCGTCCGGGTATGGTCAACTACATTACCGTCGGTATTCCTTGGGCAAGAGCCACTTCCGGCGGCCCTGGCATCAACGGCTCAGTCAAATTGCTCCGTACAGTCGATGACAAATGTCAGGCACTGTTCGACAACTGCTTCTCCGTTGTCAACGGTCCTAATGCTCCGGATCTGACTATCCTTGAACTTGAAAACGAATTGGTGTTCTACATCTCCAACAGAGAGTCTAACGATTCAGGCAACAACTTCGGTGAAAGTTATGCAGAGGTTGACCCTTACATCGAATCAGTCGGCTACAGCAGGGATTCTTCAACATACAAATTCGAAGGTTATATCGTATATCAGCTTATTGACAACGAAGCCAGCATTTCCGATATAGGTGATGAATCCAAAATCCGCCAGGTTTTCCAGTGCGATATCACCAACGGCGTTTCAAAGATTGTCAACTACACTTACGATTCAAATCTTGACGCCAACGTGCCTACTATGATGGTTAATGGCGCTGATGCAGGCATTTCACATACTTTCAGACTTACAACCGATGCATTCGACAATACTACGCTTGTTAATCACAAGTCATATTATTTCACAGCCATTGCATACGGTTATAATATGTTTAAGAAGTATTCCGACCAGCTTTCGGAACATGATGAAAACTGCGGCCTTGACGGTCAGACCAAGGCGTTCCTTTCAGGTAGAAAGAACATCAAGACATACGAGGCAATACCACACAAACCTATGGGCGGTATAATAGTTAACTCAACATACGGTGACCAGCCGGCTATCAAGCGTGTTCAAGGTCATGGTAATGGCGGCCTCGTCCTCAATATTGATAATGAAACTGTTGAAACAATCCTTTCAAAGGAGCCTATCAAATACCAGCTCAATGACGATGGTACTCTGGTGCATGTCGATACAGTCATCAACAAGGAAACCTATCCTGCTGTCATCCTTAAGGACAATGATTATGCAATCGGAACAGACAAGTATCCTATCGCATACGAAGTGCAATACAAAAAGAACTACAGCCCTCTGAATATCAAGGTTATAGATCCTCTTAACGTAGTCAATACCACATACGAACTGAAGTTCGATCCATTCACACACGCAACAAAGCACAATGTCTCCAATTCATCTACCGTAGGTGTTGCGGATACTGCGGGCATGGAAGTGTGCACATGGCAGCTTCACGATATTGACAACGACATCACCTACTATTCCGACACCTCATTGGTCTTCAAATATGAACAGTTGTTCATGGATTTGGGCCTCTCTATCACCCTCGAACAGACATTCTACAACAAATACTATACTGTAGGCTATTATCAGGGTTCAAGTTCAGAGGAATCTGAAAAGGCCATTTTGGTGGGAACAAGTAAAAACGGTCTTCTTTATTCAGGTATAACTTACGCCGACAGTACAAAGAAATGGCTGTCAGGTGTCAGGGATATTGATGAATCAGGTGCATACAACTGGATACGTTCCGGTGAGTCAACCGATAATACAGCACCTGAAAACAACGACTGGAACCTGAGTATTGGTGGTAATGGTACACCTACCGGTACTGCATGGGATCCGGGAAGTGCATACGAAGGCATTCTCAACGGCACATGGGCACCATACAGTATGACTGCTTTCTCAACACAGCATGATGTTGCTCCTGCCTATAATTCAACATCCAAGTCACTGTCACCTATCGAATCATTGTACAGTGTTGACGTCGTATTCACATCCGACAAGTCCAAATGGACACGTTGTCCTGTCATCGAAATGTGTTCTGATGCCTCACTTTCAGAAGGTAATGTTGAAAAATACATGGTAAGAGACGGCTGGTCGGTTGACAAGAATGGCAACACCATCTCCGAAGCTGCAAAGGCTCAGTATCTTGCCGGCAATTACACTCCTAACTATGATGACCCTGAGGCTCCTGACTACATCAGTGCCAAAGGTATGGGCTGGTTCCCTGGTTATGCCATTAACGTTGAAACCGGCGAAAGACTTAACATGATGTTCGGTGAAGACTCCTGGCTGATTGGTGAAAACGGACGTGATATGAAATGGAATCCGACACCAAATCAAGTTTTGGGTATGTATCAGCCGATTTCACTATATGCAGATCCTCCAACATCTGCAATTCTCTTCGGCGGCAAACACTACATCTACGTAATGGGAAGCAGAACAGGTGTCTTCGGAAACACTCCTAACCCGTCATTCGACTGCCCGGCTTACGATGCAGGTTTGTTTATCCACGATGCTCTGACAAGAACAGAAGGCCTGCCTGACGCTCTTATCAGCCACAAGCGTAACTGCGTCTATGCAGCTGCAATGTATGTATCAATTCCATTGATTAACCAGCGTTATTATGATGCGGCACAGTCATATCTCGATAACACTGCTACAGTATCCATCAGAATCAACAGACCATACGAGAGATACTTTACAAATGAACCTATCGATGATCCTGCTGCTGACAACAATTACTATTATCCTGTGTTCTCTTTCACAACCGATGGTATGGCTGCTGAAAGAAACAACAAGGAAAAACTTGTTACGGAGCTTGATGACATCAACATAGTTCCAAATCCTTACTACGGACTCGGCGATTATGATGCCAACCAGCTTGAAAACAATGTAAGAATTGTCAATCTGCCTCAAACGTGTACAATTAAGATTTTCAATATTAGTGGTCAGCTTATCCGTTCATTTTCAAAGTCCAGTGAGGAATCATACCAGCAATGGGATTTGAAGAACGAGCACAATATTCCTATCGCAAGTGGTGTTTACATCATTTACGTGGATGTTCCGGGTGTTGGTTCAAAGACTTTGAAGTGGATGGGTCAGATACGTCCTACCGACTTAAATACCTTCTAATATTCAGTGTTTTATGTTAAATGTTAAAATTATCAATGATGAAACAAATATATAGAAATTGTATTGCTGCTTTATTAGTAGTGTCAATGATGTTTCCGATGGCTCTTCAGGCCGGAAACAAGGATCGTGTCGGTGAAGCAGGTGCGTCAGAACTTTTAATAAATCCATGGTCACAGACCTCCGGCTGGGGCAACTGCGGTTCAGGTCTCGTCCGCGGTATTGAAAGCACATTCTCCAATATTGCAGGTATCACACATAAGGTCATAGACAGTTAATTTGAGAGCATTCTTATCTACTCCTAATCCGGTTGTCATATTCCCCTGTGGGTCCATATCGCAGTAGAGGACCTTCCGGCTGCGGCTTTTCAGCACAGCGCCCATATTGATACAGGTTGTCGTTTTTCCAACGCCGTTCACGCCCAAAAGCATC
>CALFIZ010000261.1 GCA_937877575.1 uncultured Marinilabiliales bacterium
GCTCATCCCCCGTTCCTCCCTGAGCTTTTTTACTTGCTTTCCGATCCCTCTCTGGCGGTCAACTATCTGGTTCTCAATAACTACAAGGAGGCTGAAAGGGCTTTGAAATATTCTATAGCCATCAATCCCGACAGTTCATCGGCATTCTTTAATCTCGGTAATATATATTCGCAGATCGGACAATATGATTTGTCGGCTAAAATGTATGATGAGGTTATACGCCTTGAAGGAGAAGATTCGCTGACAATGCTTTACAAGGGCGAAAGTCTGTATTATGCCGGCAATTTCAACGATGCGTTAAAGTGTTTCCGTAAAAGCCTGTTCCTCAATTCTGGTTCTGCTGAGGCTAATTATTGGTTGGCACAATGCTACTACATGACGTATGAGAATAAGAAATCTATGCAGTATGTGGAAAAGGCTATCAGAATAGATTCATCGAATCCTGATTATTACAACCTTCGCGGTAATCTCCGTATGATTGCCGAAGACTATGTCGGTGCAAAATCCGACCTTTCCAAGTCGGTTTCGCTTCAGCCTTCAAATGCCGACAACGTCATTGATTACGTGCATTTCCTGATATCAACAGGAGTGCCAAAGGAGTCAATCGGACCACTATACGATGCAATACAAATCAACCCCAACGATGCGAGACTGCATTTTCTGGTAGGCATTTCCGAATATTATCGCGGCGCAAAACAGGAGGCATACGTTAGTATCGCCAATACCATCAGTGCTTTCAATTTTGACGCCGGCACTGCTGACGCTATAAACGCCAAGAAAAACATCATCCAGGATATTCATGAATACTATCCGGAGTTGCTTGAGGACCCGAATATGCGGGAAGTCCTCAGTGATTTCATGAATCTAAACAAGTCATAATGTCACTGTTGTTCGGTCTTGTCGGCGCTAAGCTAGACTATTCATTTTCAGCTGATTATGCTCACGATTATTTCTTGAGAAACAACATGGATGCCGAATACCGTCTGTTTGAGATGGATGATGTTGCCAATATCATGGATGTCATCCTTAATAACAGTAATTTGTGCGGACTGAATGTCACAATCCCATATAAGTCTTCCGTAATCGGATTTCTTGACGAAATTGATGATGATGCGGCTGAAATGGGTGCAGTCAACTGCATTTTCATCAGCCGCAAATCCAGCAGGCCGCTGCTTCATGGCTTCAATACGGACTATCTCGCGTTCCGTCAGGTGTTGCAGACAATAATCAGACCGGAACATAAGTCGGCTTTGATTTTGGGCACAGGCGGTGCGTCAAAGGCTGTGGCTTTTGCTCTTAAAACCATGTCCATACCCTATAAGTTCGTTTCACGCACCAAACGGGACGAATCGACTGTCGGCTATGACCGGCTGAAGGATATCGATATGGACGAATATAACATCATTATAAACACAACTCCTTGTGGTACTGGAGGTTTCGAATGTTCGGACGTTCCGGAAATCCCGTATAATGACCACTCTCTGCTCTTTGATTTGGTGTATAACCCGCCTTCAACGGCCTTTCAGCGTAGAGGCATGGAAAAAAGCTGTGTCGTGGAAAACGGACTTCGAATGCTGCACCTGCAGGCTGACCTTTTCTATGAGAGAGTTTTGAGAGAGATGAAATAAATATTGAAAATTTTTATTATTTGATTTATTTTTGAAAAATAACTAAAGACTATGACATTAATATCATCAATATCAGGAATCCGTGGAACTATCGGCGGAAAGCCCGGTGATAACCTGACTCCTCAGGATATCGTAAACTATACATCTGCATACGCAACCGTAATAAAAGAAAAAAAATCCTGTCCTAAAGTTGTGGTCGGCAGAGACGGAAGGTCAACGGGACTGACAGTGAAAAACATCATTATAAGCACTTTGCAACTGATGGGTGTGGATGTGATCGACATTGACTATACCACTACTCCTACAATCGAAATGGCTATCATCAGATTCAAGTCTGACGGCGGCATCATGATTTCTGCGAGCCACAATCCCATGCAGTGGAATGCTCTTAAGCTTTTCGACCCTAACGGCGAATTTGTCAATGCCGAAGACGGGAAAAGAATAAAGACTCTTGCCGAAAACAGAGATTTTACCTACGAGGAATATACTCATCTGGGGAAAGTTGAAACTGTTAGTGATATGATTGATTATCATATAGATAAGATACTTGAACTGCCATACATTGACAGAAATGCCATAGTTGCTGCTAATTTCAGAATCGGTGCTGATACCGTTAATTCCACCGGTGCCATATCGGTTCCGCCTTTGCTCGAAAGACTGGGGGTGAAGAAGGAAAACATATTCATTGAAAATGGTGATATGTGCGGCGAATTTGCCCATAATCCCGAACCTCTTGCAAAGAACCTCACAGGTTTAAGTTCAACTATCACAAACCATCACTGCAATCTCGGCATTGCCGTTGACCCTGACGTTGACAGACTTGCCTTCATGAGTGAAAACGGTGTCTATTTCGGTGAGGAATATACTCTTGTCGCTTGTGCCGACTATATCCTTTCAATGAAAAAAGGCAACACTGTGTCAAATCTTTCATCGTCACGTGCTTTGAAGGATGTGACAGTCCAGCATGGCGGAAATTATTATGCTTCCCCTGTCGGCGAAGTGAATGTGGTTCACAAAATGAAGGAAGCCAATGCTGTCATCGGCGGTGAAGGCAACGGCGGTGTCATCCTTCCTGACCTTCACTACGGACGTGATGCCCTGCTTGGTATAGCACTGATGCTCACTTATTTGGCAAAAACCGGATTGAAGATGACCGAACTGCGTGAAAGATATCCGAAATATTATATGGCAAAAGACAAGATAATGCTCGACGGTTCAATCAATTTCGCGAATGTCAAGCAGAAGGTGAAAGATACTGTACAGGGGACATATAACGAAGAAGACGGTTTGAAGATTGATTTTGACAATTCGTGGGTGCACCTTCGCACTTCCAACACTGAACCTATAATCAGAGTCTATTCCGAAGCCAAGTCCCAGGATGAGGCTGAGGAATTGGCACACAGTATTGTTCGACTGATAGAAGGATAACATTGCCATGAAAGAGGATGAAGTTGCCCATGACGGCATAGTAGTAAGCGTCAGCAATGAGCTGATAAAGGTGAATATCACTTCGAATGCGGCATGTGGCGGTTGTGCTGTAAAGTCGTCCTGTGGCATGTCGGAGATGAAAAACAAATCCATCGACATATACACCAAAAACGGTGGTGAATATGGCCGGCACATCGAGCCTTCTGATTATCATGTCGGACAGCCGGTGGAGGTCTATATGAGTTCCTCAAAAGGAACCAAGGCTGTCCTTTATGGCTATTTCTATCCTTTTGTCATTCTGATGGTTGTGCTTGTAATAACCCTCTTGACCATTAAGACGGAATGGGTTTCAGCCCTGATAACCATCGCTGCAGTTGCATTTTATTATTTGTGCCTGAAATTGTTCTATTCCAAAAAACTCGATAAGGAATTCACTTTCCGCATTCGCAATAAGGAAGAATAGCCGGAGTATGAAAAAAAGCCGGCAGAATGTGAACCACTGCCGGCCATGATAATTGTTTCTGCATGGCAGATTAGTACTATAGTTTGATTATCGACTTGGTAATCACTCCATTGCGACCTGTTATCCTAATTATGTACATTCCGGGTTCAAATCCTGAGAGGTCTATGCTTTCCGAAAGTTCATTGAACTCATTTTCCTTCAGGATTCTGCCCATGATGTCGATAATCTGACAACGGTATGGAATCATGTCGCTGCCGACTTCTATATGCAAGTCTTTATTTGCCGGATTGGGGTATGCAATGAATTGGCTTCTCTTTGTATCCGGAATCCCGACGGGTGTCAGAAACAGTTTGTCAATTAATGTGTAGCCATCAGTAACGAACAAATCGTAATTGATTGTGTTTCTGCTGAAAAGATAGCCCAAAAAGAAATTTTCTCCGGCTCGTCTCAAATAAAAGTACATTTTTTCACTGTCGGTCATTCCGTCTATTTCCACAGTAGTCGGATCATCGCCATAGACTTTGACAAATGTTTTCCCATCTGTTTTAGCCACTCCGATGCCGCAGCATCTGCCGGCATTCGAGAAGACTGCTATTGTGTCACCGGTGAGAATTGAACCGATGTCTTCCATGGCAACAATATGGTCGATAGGAGTTGACTTAATCGTTTTGCCATCAAAGACTATGTCAGGAGTGGAATCTATGTTTATGACCTGAATAATGTCGTGCTGTTTTCTGTATTCGAAATTGACGGTATATGGGGCATTGAATCTTGCTTTGTATGATTTTCCCGGTAACAGGTCAAAACTTTCAGTAATTCCCGGAACATAGATTTCATTGTTGCCGAAACCTTTTATGATGTCAAGTTTGTCGGTGTTGCCGAACAGACTGTCAATGCTTACCGGCTCATCTGATTTTATTGGGAATGAAGTCCAGCCTTCGGGAAAATCGATATACGGATTTGGGTTCACTTTTCCTGTAAAGTTCAGCACAATACTGCTTGCAGTCTTAATGCTGTATCCTTTTTCGGCATCCCATTGTGTGATGGTGGATGTGGATAAATCCGTCGGGAAGAAGAAGCCGTCATCATTCATCAATACATAAACTTCATCCTCATAGTTTTCCAAAAGCGTTTCGAGTTCATCCTGATAAGGGATTATATAGCTTGAAATTCCCGACCAGCCTTTCGGTATGATAATCATTTGCGTCACTTTTTCCATGCCTATGAAATCTATCATGGTTATTCCGTCTATGGTAAATACCTCAGGACCGGAGGCGTATTCCACTTCGGCATCATACTCCATTTCTGTGGATGGGTCGTAGATTTTCCAATAGATTTCGTCGCCTTCGGTAAATCCGAGCGTGTCCTGAGTGTCGGGATTTGCAGCCCATGAACTCATGCACTGCGAAACGGTGGTGTCGATATACATTGCGCCACAACAGTGGAATTCGTCATTATTGCTGTAAAATGTCCCGATCCATGTCCCGTTGCCAATGTCGTCAAGATTCAGTGCCGACTTGGGTATGCAGAAAGTGTGGCTGTTGTTTGTTGTGTTGAAAATCCATCCGCTCGGCAGACGTTTGGCATCGAAATCTATATTCGGCATGTCTTCGTCAATAGTGTATATTTCTCTGTATGCCGGAGTATAGATGTATTGCGGATTTGCAGGCGTGACAGTCCCTGACCATCCGCTTTCAACATAAACCGTGAACTCTCCGTTCTGGTCTGTCAATGCTGTCATGTTTCCCGGTTGTATCTTAATCAGGATGTTTTCAATGGCAACGTTGTCTTCGGTTATTCTTCCAGTCAGGCTGAATGAATTGTCGGGTCTGTTTTGAATTGAGAAATCATCGATATATACTGCGTCATTATTGGCTTTGTTTTCTACGGAAATGACACAGATTGTCTCCGATGGTCCAAGCTGCATGGTGTATTTCTTCCATGTTGTGACCTTTTTCGCTTGTATGGAAATCGACTGTACCAAATTGTAATCCGAGTCGAAAGTTTCGACCTTTAATGTCGGCGCTCTGCTTGCAGTTGATTGATTGTTAGGACAATAGTAATAAAATGTAAGTGATGGTTGGTTGATGCCGCTTACATCGAATTTCCTTGTATAAAGATATCCGGTACCATTGTCCGGTGAGTTAGCACAGTCGTATTTCACTGAACTGCCACCATTGCGACCTATAGTTGCATCTATTGTCCAACTGTTTGTTTCACCAGCAACGGGATAGGAGAACCAGCAGTCGGGTAGCGAATTGAAGTTCGTCTCGTATGGTAACTCTGTGATCTCCTCACATTCAGGCATTACTACAATGTACTTCTCTTTTGTCAGAGTGATGTCGCCATGTGCGTTTTCAACGTACAGACTTACATCGAACATACCGTTATTATTATATGTCACCGTCGGATTGTTTTGCTGTGATGAGGTTATGTTCCCGCCTTGGAAGCTCCAAAGAAGATTCGTGAAGTTTACTGAGTTGTTGGTGAATGTCACGCTGCCGTTAAGTGAGATTATTCTCTCAGTATTTGTGAAGTCCACAATCGGACGCTGGTTGATATTGGCCGACCCTGGCGAACAAAAAATGGTCAGGGTGTCCTGACCTGATATGATTTCCTTGCTTTGTTGTGACTTTTCCCAGTTCGTGCCTATCGTATTGTCAACGGTGTGGCTTAACAATTCGATTGACGGTCCGCCTTTTGACGGAATTGAAGGCCAGGGTGACGAATTGTAGTACGTAACGCTGTCAACAACCTGTTGTGCGCTGTTGAAAAGAACAATGTCTTTGGACGTGTTGTTCAGAGTCTTTCTTGAATTCCATTGTAATGCACTGATATTAAATAAATTGTTGATAGTGGCTGAGTCAACTGCTATAACAAGGTAACCGTCGGGTGCAATGATTGTCGATTCCGGAAAGGTATAGTTGATGTTGCTGGTTCCCACACTCGGTGATTTGAGCACATAACCTTCAATGTTTATTGCAGTTGCTGAAGGGTTGTATAACTCAATAAATTCCAAAGAATCATCACTCGAGTTGGGCGGATTGTAGAATATTTCATTGATAACCAATGAAGTGGATTGACTGAAAAGATTCGCAACCGATAATGTCATTAGCATTATGGCCGCTGAAACAAATAATAATTTTTTTTTCATAATAAACAGTTTTTAAGTTGGAATACATAATATCTGCCTTGTCGGCTTTACTATATATTGCAGAAAAACTGTTTTTGTTACCGGTTTTTTGGGAAAAAACAAAAAAAAATTTCCGATGTATTAGAACGGAAACTGTTTTTGTTTGAAAATGTGTGATTGTGGTGCCCGAAACAAGAATCGAACTTGCACTCCCTTGCGAGAACTAGTCCCTGAAACTAGCGCGTCTACCAATTCCGCCATCCGGGCAAATTTTTTTCAGGCTTTTTAGAATTATTGTGCCCAGGACAAGAGTCGAACTTGCACGCCCGAACGAGCACCACCCCCTCAAAGTGGCGTGTCTACCAATTTCACCACCTGGGCAATAATCTTTTTCAAAGCGGTTGCAAAAGTAATACTTTATTTTGAATTGATGATTATTTTTTTGAAAAAATTTTTGATTGTCTTCACGGGATTTCTATTACCTTTGTGTTTCTGAAATTTATAAAGTTATGTTATTGATATTAGATATCGGAAACAGCAATATTGTCGGCTGCATTTATCAGCCTGCCACCGACGGGCAACCTGAAAACTATCTTGAAGTGATGAGAGTAAAGACAGCCGATAAGTTAACTTACACCGACTGCCTCATCGATATGAACTATAATCTCAGCGAGTATTTCGACAAGGTGTCGGCAATAGTTCTCAGTTCTGTTGTGCCAAATCTGAACAAATACTACATCCAGTTATGCCATGAACTTTTCAATATAGAGCCATACATCATCAACTATAAGCTGTACAACAGGCTTCCGCTCAGTATCCCTCAGCCGCATATCATCGGTTCCGACCTTGTGGCCAATGCCATAGCAGGGTATTGCAAAGCTCCTGACGGCTGTGTAATAGTTGATTTCGGCACAGTCCTGACTTTCACGACAGTCTGTGACAAGGCTATAAAGGGTGTGACTTTCGTGCCCGGAGTCAAAACTGCCATTGATGTATTGTTTGAAAAGACTGCACAACTGCCAAAAATAAAGATTGACCCTCCTTCATCTGTGATAGGCCTGAATACCTGCGCTGCCGTCAACAGCGGTGTGTTTTACGGTTACGGCGGTCTGGTTGACAGAATTGTCGAGAAAATCAATGAAGAGGTCGGTTCGGAACTGAAAATGTTTGCCACAGGTGGAATGGGGGCTTTGATTATGCCTTATTGCAAAACCAATTTCGACTATGACATTCATCTGACCGTTTCCGGCATGAGGATGATTTATGACCTGACAAAATAAACTGCTATGAAAATACTGTCTGTTCCTCAAATCCGTGAAGCCGAGCGCTACACCATTGAACATGAGCCTATTTCCAGTCTGGACCTCATGGAAAGATCGGAAGAGCACACGTCTGAACTCCAGTCACTAG
>CALFIZ010000262.1 GCA_937877575.1 uncultured Marinilabiliales bacterium
AAAGTATTATTAGTATCAATGGCAGCTTTCTGTTTAACGATGTCATACGCACAGAAAGGCACTATTGTGCTAAGCGCTACTGGTGCAAAACAAGAATGCACTAACTCTACAATGCAAAGCTTTGATGCGACATTCTCTTTCGATGCCATCCAAAGCACATTGATTTCCACTGAAAAGGGAAACTTTTCACAAATTACCATCCCTAACACTTACCCTACAGGTGCGGATGGTACTCCGGAACTTCCTGCAGCCCGTCAGCTTATTGCTGTCCCTCAGGGTGCTACACCTCGTGTCGTTGTCAGAAATTTTACTGAAAGTCAGTATAATCTTTCTGATTATGGCATTGAGACACTTTATCCACATCAGCCTTCAGTAAAAAAGGACGCAAAGCCTGAAGATATCAAATTCGTTTACAATGCTTCAGCATACGCCCGCAAAGGTTTTGATGAAAGAGAAATCGCTACAGTTCAGGTGTTGGGTACTATGCGTGGTGTGACTATCGGCGCTCTTACCGTCAATCCTGTTATTTATGATGTTTCTGATAATAAAATCATTGTCAGAAACAATATTGAACTTGAAATTGTTTTTGATAATGCTGATGAAGAAGCCACAAAGTCGCTTTATGAGTCAACATTCAGCATTTATTTCCAGCCTGTTTATAAACAACTGTTCAACCGTGATGTTTATGATGACCATCCTGACCTTTATCAGACTCCTACCTATATGCTTGTCATCGCTCCTGATGCATGGGCATCGGCACTTGAGCCATGGCTCGAATGGAAACTGCAGAAGGGGTTTTACATGGATGTCCATTACACATCTGAAACAGGTACTTCATATAACAACATCAAGAATTTTGTTTATGACAAGTACAATACCGGTGTTCAGAACGACCAGGCTCCCACTTTCCTCGTATTGGTTGGTGATACCCCACAGATCCCTAACACAACGGGTAACTCTTCCGGAAAAGTGACGGATTTGTATTACAGTTCCGTTGACGGTGACTATTTCCCTGAAATGTTCTGCAGCCGTATGTGTGTTTCAACCACTGCCGAACTGACCAACCTTATAAACAAGATTCTCAATTATGAGAAACTTGAGAGTGACCCTTCATATTTGGCTGATGCACTTCTTATTGCCGGTGCCGACAGTTATTGGAATCCGGTAGTCGGACAACCCGCCATCAACTATGCTGAAGCTTATCACTTTACAGCTGATAACGGCTATACGGGAGTCCACAAATATCTGAGCTCATATACTAATTGCTACAGCTGGATGAACACCGGTATTGCCGTTGCCAACTATACTGCTCATGGTAGTGAAACAGGCTGGTATTCACCAAGTTTCAGCGTAAACGATGCAAACAATCTCACCAATACCAACAAATATTTCCTTGCAATAGGCAACTGTTGCCTTGCTGCCGATTTCGGCTACAGCGGTGTTTGTTTTGCGGAAGCCATGATTAGAGGTCAGAATAAAGGTGCTTATACTTATATCGGTTCATGCCCAAGTACTTATTGGTATGAAGATTACTATTGGGGTGTAGGCGCAACCAATGTCATGAGTCAGACTCCTACCCCACAGAACTCTTCCATCGGTGTTTATGACGGTATTGATATGACTGAGACATATAACACGACCAATTCCATAGTTTTTCTTGGAAACCTTGCAGTCTGCTATGCTCACGACGGTAACTACGGTACGCACTCCTCACCTCTTTATTATTGGCAGGCTTACCATTGCCTCGGTGACGGCTCCATCATGCCGTATAACTTCGGCGTTCCTGCTGCCAATATCTCTGAACACATGGATATAGTTCCTATAGGTGTTGACTTCTATGAAGTGACAACTCTTCCGGGTTCTGTTGTGGCAATCTCCAAAGACGGTGTGCTTTATGGAACTGCTGTTGCAGATAATGACGGATTGGCAACTGTCAATCTTAACCCTGTCATCACCTCAGGCGGTCAGGCAAGAATTGTCATCACCCGTCCTAATACCGCTCCTGTTATCGAAGATGTTCAGTGTGCAGCCCTTAACGGACCTTATATGATTGGCAATTCATTTACAATCAATGATGCAAATGGCGACGGTATGTTTGATTATGCAGAAGTCGGAACCATCGGTCTTACAATTAAGAACGTAGGCTCTGAAACAGCTGTAAATCTTATTGCTACCATTTCATCTGAAGATGAATATGTTACATTCACCAACAATACAGCTAACTTTGGTAATGTCGCTCCTGATGAAGTTGCTACCATTTCCAACGCTTTCACAGTAAGCGTTTCTCCTGTTGTTCCCGACAATCACAAAGTCAACTGCACAGTTACAATGACTGACGGTCAGGATGTTTGGACATACAGTCTTTATTTCCTTACAGTTGCCCCTTCACTTTCTGTCTATAGCAATGGCATTGAAGGTCAGCTCCTCCCAGGTCAGACTCTAAACCTTACTGTTACCTTTATCAACAATGGTAATGCTGACGTACATAATGCATACGGTGTTTATACCACTGACTGCGAATATGTTACCGTGAACACTACTGCTCCTGTTTCATTCGGCGAAATCGTTGCTGGCGGAACATCCACAGGTGCTTTCTCAATAACAGTCAGCCCTGATGCTCCTTACGGAACAGTCATTAATTCTGTGGTTACCATTTCAGCTGACAACAATTATTCATATGATGGTGAATTCTTCCCGTTCATTGATATATGTAATCTTGCAATCACTAATTTCCCATACAATGAAGGCTATGAAGATGGCGAAATGCCGGGATGCTGGACTCAGGAAGTTGTTTCCGGTTATGCTGAATGGAGTATTCAGAACGGCGGTTATCTGCACCATCCATACAGTGCCCACAGCGGTAGTTACAATGCTCTCGTTTATGGCGATACAACTACTGTCAAACTTGTAACTCCTATGATTGACCTTTCAGGTATCACAAATCCTGTCCTCTCATTCTGGCATTCCCAGTCAGTATATAGCGGCCATCAGGACAAACTCAGTGTTTACTATAAGAACTCAACTGATGGTGAATGGCAGCTTCTCGCAACTTATCAGTTCAGTATTGCAAACTGGAAACAGAGAGAGATAGAACTTCCTAATCCGACTGCAAACTACTATATCGCTTTCGAGGCCGAATTGAACGGTGGTTACGGCGTTGTTCTCGACGATGTTGAAATCACTGGTGATTCAAGTGTTTTATTAGGAGATGCTGACGGTAACGGCATAGTGAACGTAATTGATGTCATGGCAACTGTAAACCATATCATTAATGGCTCTAATGAAACATTCATTTTCGCTAATGCCGATGTGAATGGTGATGGTGTGATTAATGTTATGGACGTCATGGGTATTGTAAATATAATTATGAACAAATAAACCTGTTGATACTCAAATAATTATAAATTATGAAAAAACTCTTTATAACAAATCTGCTAATTGTTTTCAGTTTGATTTCCTTCGCAAAAGGATACCAGACTAATTACACATCTGCAGGGACTTCGCATAATGTCACATTCGAACTCGGAAAATGGGACATTCAGGAAGTTTCTTTAGGTGGCGTAACTTACAGCCAGATTGTTTTTGGCACTACAACAGTAACAGAAAAGAAAGGCTGGGCACAACTCCCTTTCATCAGTGCATCTGTTCAGATTGCAGCCGACAAGGACTATGATGTCAGTGTAATCGATGCGGCATATAAGGATTATCAGTTATCTTATCCTTTGGTGCCGTCTCGTGGTGTAATTTACAGAAACCAGGATCCTGAAACCATTCCTTACCAGATTGCTTCGGAATCTTTGGTGGATGCTTTTTATCCCTCAGAGCTTGCAACTGCTGATTCTCCTTATATTATCAGAGATGTAAGAGGTACTGCGGTACGTGTTTTCCCTTTCAGATACAATACTGTAACTAACACATTACGTGTGTATTCCAACATGACAGTTCAGTTATCGGAAAATACAGACACTCCTACCAATCCTCTTTATAATACGAATTTGACTCCTTTAAGAGAGATGGAAGACATGTATCAAAGTCTTTTCATCAATTACAGTAAAAGCCGTATGGATCTTCCGGTTGCACAGTTCGGTGACATTCTTGTTATCTACACAGCACGTGACCAGGAAGCAATTCAGCCATATATCACATGGAAAAAGGAAATGGGCTACAATGTTCAGG
>CALFIZ010000263.1 GCA_937877575.1 uncultured Marinilabiliales bacterium
GCACATAAAGTCGAGGGCGTACGATTCCATGCTGTATTGTTCCGGTGCAGGAAAAGAAACAGTCAGTTCCGGAAGATTAGCGTATTTGTCTTCATATACGAGTTTGATTTCCTTGTCGAGAGTCGGAATCATTACCTTATTCTTCTCATTTACAGAATGGAACTTGATTTCGCCGAAATATTTTTCAACAAGTTTCTTTGTCTCATCCGCATTGAAGTCACCGGAAATGGCAAGAGTCGCATTATTCGGCTGATACCATTTGTGGTAGAACTCCTTAACATCCTGGGTGGTGGCAGAGCGGATGTCATCCATTTCGCCTATTGTAGTCCAGCTATACGGATGATCGGCAGGGTAGAGTGCCCGGCGCATCACCTCGTCGGTATGTCCATACGGCTGATTATCGTATGATTGGCGTTTTTCGTTGATGACTATGTCTTTTTCACGCTGAATGCCGGCAGTGGTTACCGTATTGATGAAGAATCCCATTCTGTCGGATTCCATCCACAGGATTTTTTCGAGGGCATCGTTAGGGACGGTTTCATAATAGATTGTGCCGTCATCCCAGGTGCCGCCGTTGAAATTGCCGCCCAGATCGCTTATTTTGCTGAAGAATTCGTTGCGTTTCAGATGTTCGGAACGCTGGAACATCAAATGTTCAAACAGATGGGCGAAACCGGTTTTGCCTTTCTTTTCACGGTTTGAACCGACGTGATACTGGATTGCGACTGCCACAACGGGATTGGCATGGTCTTCATGTAGGATGACCTCAAGGCCGTTTGACAGTGAATACTTTTCATATTTGATTTCGAATTTTTTTTGCATAGTAAGTTTTCTCTCTTCCTCTTCAATTCAAATGGACGACACCATTTTTTCCGAATGCAAAATTAAATAAAATATAAGATTTTGACTATGTTTGCAGTTTAATTAAATATAAAAAAACGAAAAATGAAGCATATAAACCAATTGAGCAAAAAAGCATTTTCAGTTATCATTTTCATAACTGTAGCTGTCATTTCATTGAATGCCCAGAATTACCTTGAAGAATATTGGCGGCAACCGGTCCGTTACATCGACGACCAGTCGCGTGAAGCCCTGCGGGAAGCGGGTGAAATATTACGTCTTAATCCTCCGGCAACCACTAACAACATCCAAAGGAGATTAGCCCTGACGACCATCGACCAGGTGGTACACGGCTATTCCAATCCGGATACTGTAACAGCCCTGCTCGACTTCCTTTACGAGAGAATGCAGCATGTAAATGAACTTCTGAGTGAACCTCTCAATAATGACAGTCTGCAAATAATCAAGATGTATAACGCCGGATTCATTGTGCGCGACAGGAAAGTGACAATTGCCGTTGACATCACTTCAAAAAATGGAACCCTTGTCCCTGACAAGCTTATGAGACACATAGTTGAACAGTGTGACATATTGTTTGTTACTCATTCCCATTCAGATCATTGCGGAAAGAACATCATCGACATGTTCCTTGCAGACGGGAAGCCTGTAGTTGCTGATGACAAGGTATATCCCAACAATAAATCAATCACCCACTTCCGCAACATACGCAATTTCTCGATTAATCTTCCCAACGGCGTAATAACCGTAAATTCACTTCCCGGCCACCAGGATGACTTGAACAACAACTGCTACATAATTTCATTGCCTTGTGGCAAGACATTTGCTCATCTCGGTGACCAGCAGGATGAAGATCTGGACTGGATGAAAGGCATATATAAGACACTCCCTGTAATCGACGCTCTCATCATTAACTGCTGGACACCGCGCTTTACTGATGTTGTCGGTTGCTTCAATCCGCATCTGCTTATCTCATCACACGAAAACGAGTTCAGCCACAGCATCGACCATCGCGAGGCATACTGGCTTACGTTCTACAAATATGACAATGTGTTCCGTCTCAAGATTCCATACGTAGTCATGACATGGGGCGAAAAACTATCGCTTTAATTCAGCCCTGTTTCTCTTTATGTATTTGAAATACAGAAACAAATCTATGCTGACCAATGTCGCGTTGAAAACGTACAGCCACGTAACCATATCAAAATTGTGTGTCACTTTGTGAATTATTCCGAAAATGTACCCTAAGATGACGAACATCATGAAAACAGGACTTTTCCCTATGACGACCTTGGTCCTCAAAGACTTGACTATGGAGACAGGCCAGCTTACGGCAAAACATAAGAGAAAAAGGACTTCCCAAATACTGAAATCTTCCATTTGCTATTGTATTCGTTGAAAAAACGTTGCAAAAGTAGTTATAAAATTCATATTTTTGCAAAATGAAAGTGAAACGTAAAATCAAACATCATGAAAGCGAAATATGAAGCGACGATGGCAGATCTACTTCAGTTCTACGCCGAATTGGCGGTTAACAACAACAAACCGTGGTTCGACAGACACAAGGATCTGTATCTGAGCGTAAAGGAGTTCAAGGATAATCTTGCAATGGAGATATATCAGGGTCTGCAGCAGTTTGACAAAGACTTGACGGGTCTCGGCATCAGAGACTTCACATATCGCATTTATCAGGATTTGCGTTTCCACGACAGGCCTCCGTACAAATCGTGGGTTGGGATATATGTTGCAAAAAAGGGCAAGAAATCGCCCTATGCCGGATATTATCTTCACATCGAGCCGTGTGAAAACCGTTATTTTTTATGTTCAGGACTATACAGGGAAGACAAGCTGTTGTTGAAGAGTGTGCGTGAGGACATTCTTGTGAACGGCAAGGAGTTTGACAAGACGATACGTGTCGGAAAAGGCTGGGAGACAGACTGGGACGGGGCATTGAAGCGTGTTCCCAACGAATACCCGTCAGATGACAAATATTCAGAATATTTCAAGCTGAAACACTTTTTGGTAATAAAAG
>CALFIZ010000264.1 GCA_937877575.1 uncultured Marinilabiliales bacterium
GCTGGCAATGGAGTGGCTTGAATCGGTGGGGGAAAGGAGGTTGCGGTGGGGAAATAAGCTACTACTCATCTGCTGACCAGAAAAACTTCTTGAATCCATCGGGCATGTATGATGTCACCTGGGAGCAGGCAGCCGCAAAATATCACATGAGTTTTATCATTTGCAATGATGCTCCTTTGGGCAATTATTTTACGCCGGAAAGAGTAAATGAAGCCGGTATTGCATCGGGTTATGCTTTTGAAATCATCTCTTGTCGAACCAACGAAGAAGATACGCACATCACGATAAAGAATACAGGCATTGCCCCCATCTATAGAGATGCCTATGTAACCGTGAAAGGCATTCGATGCACCAAATCGCTAAAAGGATTATTGCCGGGAAAACAAAAAACCTTCGTTATTAAAAAAGCCGTTGCCGAGCAGGGTAATATCTCCATTACATCTGACTTTATCCTCTCAAAACAAGAAATTCAGTTTGAAGCAAATCTGCCTTGAAAATGAAAAAAATCAATCAAGATTTGCGTATTTAAAAAAATATTATTACTTTTGCAGCCGCTTTTGTGAAAAGTAGCATATAAACCATGTCTTCGTGAGAAGACGCAAACCATAAGAAAAAAAATGAAAAGAACATTTCAACCCTCTCAGAGGAAAAGACGCAACAAACACGGTTTTCGCGAGCGTATGGCTACAGCCAATGGACGTCGCGTTTTAGCAGCCCGTCGAGCTAAAGGCAGAAAAAAACTGACTGTAGCAGACGAAGGTCGCCATAAATTTTGATTTCGGTAACAACTATCGTTAGTCAATACAGCAAGCCGGGTGGGAAAAGAGATGCGTCTCCTTTCCCTTGTTTTGCTTTTTTGTATTACTAATGACAAAAAAACAACAAGCAGTTAACATATTATGGAAGCAACAAGACAACAAAAAATTGCTCGTCTGATACAAAAAGACCTGAGTGATATTTTTCTTCAGTATACTCGCCGTTTTCACGGAGTGCTTATATCTGTAAGTGAAGTGCGCATATCGCCCGATTTGAGTATTGCACATGTATATCTCAGCATTTTTCCGACCGACCGGCAAACTGAGATAATGCAAGTAGTGGAAGAAGAGCATGGAAAAATACGGGGTGAGATGGGAAACTTGGAACGTCACCAGTTGCGTATCATTCCCGAACTGAATTTCCACTTAGACGAGACCATGGATAAGATGGAGCGAATTGACAATCTGCTCAAACAAGGTTGAAAATACTGGATGTTTTAATTCATTTCATTTATTTTTCACCATGAAAACCGCCTTACGTATAGCCTGGAGATATCTGTTTGCGAAAAAAAAGCAGAACGCAATCAATATCGTATGTGTGGTAACCGCAGCAATAATATGCATACTATCGGTAATGAACGGTTTTAGCGCATTGGTGGAAGATTTATTTTCTCAATTTGACCCTGAATTGCTTATCCAACGAAAGGAAGGTGCAAGTTTTCACACTTCGGATAGTGTCTTTGCACAGATGCTCACATTGCCGGAAATAGAGGTATATAGTGAAACAGTTGTGCAGACAGCTCTCATACAGACCAACGACAAGCAAATGCCAGTCATCGTAAAAGGGTGCGATGATAACTTTTCCGAATTGACACAAATTGACTCTTTGATGACAGAGGGCGGATTTCAGCTCAGGCAAATTATTGAAGACACCCTTATGCACAGTTCGCTCAGTTTTGAGCGTTGTGTTCCCGGCATCGGATTAGCCACGCAACTCAATGTAGGCTCCTCGCACATCTCTGCTATTCAACTATATGCACCCCGAAGGAACGGCCGTATCAATATGCTTCGACCGGAAGAAAGTTTTGTAAGAGAAACTGTTTTTACTACAGGTGTGTTTGCCGTGAACCAAACCAAATATGATGACAATTATTTGCTGGTGAGTCTGCCGTTGGCACGCTCACTTTTCCAATTTCAGGAAGACGAAGTGACGGCGGTGGAGCTGAAGTTGATAGCCGGCAGTAACATCAGGCGTGTCAGGAAACAGTTGCAGCAATTATTAGGCGAGGAATATGTGGTGAAAGACAGATATGAGCAGCAAGCCGATTTCTTCAAAATCATGCAGATTGAGAAACTGCTTACCGCTTTGTTGCTTATTTTCATCTTACTGATAGCAGCTTTCAATATCGTGGGTTCGCTCAGTATGCTGATGATTGACAAACAGGAAGATTGTAAAGTTCTTCGCACCTTAGGCGCTGACAACCGTATGATAAAACGCATATTTTTATATGAAGGATGGCTCATTTCTTTGTTAGGAGCAGGAATCGGTTTGCTTATAGGAATAAGTCTTTGTCTGTTGCAGCAACATTTCGGGTTGCTGAAATTAGGCAACGGTGCCGAATATATCATCAGCAGTTATCCTGTAAGAGTGGAAGCTATGGATTTATTATTGACGGCTATAGCAGTCAGTATCATAGGATGGATAGCTGCAGCTATTCCCAACATGAAAAACTCCTATCAGTAATTTTTGAAAGGACCCGCAAAATGAATAAACCTCATGACTACAAAATAAAACGGAACAACATAAGTTGCCTCCTGTTATCCCTTGTTCTTTTGAGTTGCAGCACTACACCACAGCCTCAACCCGAGCCAGCTATGCCAGCTGAATTTTCCATGGCTCTTGTTCAAGAATACGGTCCCTACTACCAAAAAGGCGGATTGGCACAAAATGTTGTTTCACTTGACCTTTATTCTGACGGACTTTCGTTCGATAGTTTGGGTCTTATACAAG
>CALFIZ010000265.1 GCA_937877575.1 uncultured Marinilabiliales bacterium
TCCAAATCCATTCAAAACAATTTGATTCTGCAAAATTATACGCTTTTTAAGAAAAACCGCTATATTTGCGGATTGATAATTTTTCAACGGAATATGAAAGGCACAAATAAATTCACGCTGCTAACAATAACAATATTAGTTGTTTTGTTGTCACTGACATCCTGTGACAATGAGATACATTTATGTGACGAATGGCGTGAAACCACTGTTATATATGGGATGATAGATGCAGCCGACACATTCACCGATTTGCGCGTTTACAAGGCATTTCTCGGTGAAGGCAATGCATACGACATGGCAAAGGTTGTTGATTCTTCGGAATATGACCCGAGTGAGATAACGGTAAAGATGGAAAAATGGCATAAAGTCAACAATCAGGACGTTCTTGTCAGAACCATTGATTTTGAGCCATACTACTCCTACAACAAGAAACCCGGAACCTTCTACAATGAAAGGCAGCTGTACTTCAGGGCCAACACTTTGGGGAAGATAATCGACCTGATTCCGATAACCGATTCCACATTCATGGATGACTATGAAACCACAAAATTAAAAGTCATAGTCATCAACAACAGCGGTGATACCGTAACAGCGACCACACCTGTCGTTGCTCCCGGCACATACGTCACAATATCGAGGGACCACGGCACAGAAACGAGAGCTGCGACCATATACAAAAACCTCAGGTATCCAAGCAATGTCAGTTGGACCGCAGTAACCAACGGTTCCAGGTACGAAGTCTATGCGAATTTCAATATTATAGAGGTATTGACTAATGGAGATACTATATCCAGGACCATTCCCCGAGGCATAGTTTCCACCAAAACGATAGCCTCCAACGGCAACAGCACCACCTTCTCATACGACGATTACGCTTCCGGTTTCTTCGCATTTGTCGAAGCCAACACACCATATACGGATGCAGCCATGGAAGCATCCGTCTCATACAGAAAAGTCAGACAGTATATGCTCACTTTCGCCATGGCAGGCGAGGATTTCCAAAACTACATGCTCACTTCAAGAGGTACCGGTATGTCACAGAATCTCAATGTCTATAGCAATGTGAAAAATGGTCGCGGACTTGTTAGCTCAAGGGCTAATCTCATATTCCCGTGTCAAATCTCAGAAGAAGCCAAGACTGAACTTTTCGAAAACCCTGATTACGACTATCTGAAATTCAAAAACGAATAGTTACTGACAATTTGTCACTTTCATGCCGATTTTTTCCTGTGGCATGATAATTGTTTCTGTGTTTTTGCCTGCGGGTGATGCAGGCACTGATTAACAACAGAAATAATAATTAAAACTTAATAAAATGGGAAAAATAATTGGTATAGACTTAGGCACAACAAATTCTTGTGTAGCAGTCATGGAAGGCAACGAACCTGTTGTCATTCCGAATTCAGAAGGCAGTAGAACCACTCCTTCCATAGTAGCATTCACCGATTCCGGTGAAAGAAAAGTGGGCGACCCTGCCAAACGTCAGGCTGTAATCAATCCTAAAAAGACTGTTTACTCCATCAAACGTTTCATGGGCGAGCCTTACAGCAAACTTTCAAGTGAGATATCACGTGTTCCTTATACAGTGGTAAAAGGTGATAACGACACCCCAAGAATTGTCATTGACGACAGGAAATACACCCCACAGGAAATATCAGCCATAGTTCTCCAGAAGATGAAAAAGACTGCTGAAGACTATTTAGGCCAGGAAGTCACAGAAGCCGTCATCACAGTTCCGGCATACTTTAGCGACTCACAGCGTCAGGCAACCAAGGAAGCCGGTGAGATTGCTGGTCTTACAGTAAAGAGAATTGTAAATGAGCCTACAGCGGCATCATTGGCATACGGCCTCGACAAGAAGGATAAAGACATGAAGATAGCCGTCTTCGACCTTGGCGGCGGTACCTTCGATATCTCCATCCTGGAACTTGGCAGCGGCGTT
>CALFIZ010000266.1 GCA_937877575.1 uncultured Marinilabiliales bacterium
ATACCCACTGCAAAACACAAGGCCTTCTCTGCCGGCAACATTGATGAGGGCTACAGGTTTTTAGAAAGCATCAAACCGCCATACGTGCTCAAGGCAGACGGCCTTGCCGCAGGCAAAGGCGTCCTCATCCTCAATGACCTTGACGAAGCCAAGACACAGCTTCATGAAATGCTTTGCAACAACAAGTTCGGCACTTCGGGCGCCACGGTCATCATAGAAGATTTTCTCAAAGGCATAGAACTTTCCGTTTTCATTCTCACCGACGGGCGCCACTACGTCCTGCTTCCTGAAGCCAAAGACTATAAACGTATCGGCGAACACGACACAGGGCTCAACACCGGCGGAATGGGTTCAATCTCCCCGGTCCCTTTCGCCGACAAAACATTCATGGACAAAGTCGAGAACCGCATCATCAAACCGACAATCAACGGCTTAATCGATGAAGGCATAAACTATGTTGGATTCATCTTCTTCGGCTTAATCAACTGTGGCGGAGACCCTTATGTAATCGAATACAACTGCAGAATGGGCGACCCTGAAACGGAATCTGTATTCCCCCGTATCAACAATGATATACTCGAACTGTTCAGCGCAGCCGCAGACAGGCGTCTCAATGAAATGACCATGGACATTTCTCCGGATTCGGTTGCCACAGTTATGCTCGTTTCAAAAGGATATCCGGAAAAATATCCGAAAGGCATGCCGATATCCTTTGACAATACTGACAAAGACGACATAATATTTCACGCAGGCACAAAATTCGATGCAGAAAATCAGCTTGTCGCCAACGGAGGACGTGTGATTACAGCCACTGCAAGAGGACACAGCATAACGGATGCCTTCGGCAACGCGTACAAACTTGCAGGCAAGATTCATTTCGACAACAAATATTTCCGCAAAGACCTCGGCACAGACCTGACAAACCTGAAATAATATGTTAGTAAAACCATTTCGAAACACATTTCCGATACACTACGTCGTTTTTGTTTTGTTATCCATAATATATCAGCTGCCCATGCTGCTGAACATCAAGTTCTTGCATATCAGCAACTCGAGTGACAAATCGCTTTTCTGGAATTGGATTTCATCAGGGAACAATATTGTCATTTCCATTGTGGCAATGGTAATACTTCTGCTTTGCGTTTTCGTGACAATATTGACATCTCAGAACAACGCGCTGATTACCAAAACCTCATCGTTGCCGGCAGCGGTTTTCATTTTCCTGTCAGGTTTCAGGATGCTGACTCCGGAAATGTTTGCAGCGGTGCTGATTTTTTTATGCCTGTACAGAATAATGGACACTGTAAATGACCATGCCTATCGGGAGCTGGACTTCCTGTCCGCCGGCACAATGGTCGGACTGGCCTGTCTTCTGACGCCAAATGCCTTATACTATATTTTCATAATTCTGATTTCAATGTTGATTCTCAGAATCACCAATTTCAGATACATATTCCTGATTCTCTTCGGTTTCGGACTGCCGTTGTTTTTCTATGCGATAGCTCTGACTGTAACCGGTCAGCTGGAGCTTTTCATACCTTCACTGACGCCGGATTACACTTCCGCAAACATAGCAATCACAAGCCTTTCGAGCCATGGTGAAAACACATGTTATATTTTGTATCTTGCAATAGCAATTATTGCAATAATAATGACATTTCCTAAAATACCATCAATGACGCTTTCACTGCGTGAAAAATTTCTTATAGTATTATTCTCGGCAATCATTGCCCTTGCAAGTTCATTTTTCACCGACAACTGTACGTCATTTCTTCTTTTGTCGGTACCACCTATGACATTCATACTGTCGTTTTTCCTGTCGGAAATCAGGCCATTCTGGGAAACTCTTCTGTCGCTTTTAATCATTATGCTGCCATTATTTCTTTTTCTGTAACAAATGCTATATCAATTTGAAGAATTGGCTAAGAAAAAAGCTATTGTTAGA
>CALFIZ010000267.1 GCA_937877575.1 uncultured Marinilabiliales bacterium
TGCTCTTCCGATCTGGTTTTATTCCTCGCTCCAGGCATATTGGCAATTGCAGCATCCAATGTCATCGGAAATTATTTCTCCGCCATCGGCAGACTGAAGGTGTTAATCCTCAAATCAGCCATAGGTCTGGTCGTTACGGTTCTGCTGTCATTTCTGTTGATTCCACGTCTTGCCATAGACGGTGCCTGTATCGTCAATTCCGCATCGTACATCGTATCATCAGTGATATTAATCGTGGCATTCATGAATCATCGCCAATCAATGCAAATGCAGTCGTAATGCAATGTTCGGACTGAAAACATCATTGTTGTCATTCCGAAATCTGAATATGTCGCCCTAAACAATTCAAATATTTCCGAAATTTTTATATTTTTGTAGCATTAAAAAAATTTAATAATTAAGAATATGAAAAGAATCAGTATTTTATTAGTTCTTCTGTTCGCAGGCAGCATTCTGTCAGCACAGACAATTGAGGAAAAGACAGTGTCAATAGGTAAAAAAGATGTAACAGGATATGTTCTGACATGTTCCTCAACAGACGTTAACTTGGTAAAAAGCGCTTTAACCAATTATTTCGAAAACGACAACAAACTTAAAGCTTCAAAAGAGAAAAGCTATACATTATACAAAAACCAGCCTTTTGCACCTTTTGGCACTGAAAACTTCGACATCTATACATTAGTCGAGGAAGTCGGCAAGAAAAACGCCAAAAACGTTCAGGTAACCTGGGTCGTATCAAGCGGTAACTACAATGCAATTTCCTCAAAAACAAATGTTCAGAGTGCCGATAAAATCAAATCCATACTGCAGAGTTTCGATTCATACGTATATCAATATGAAATAAAGACCAAACTTGCCAATCTGGACTCACAATTGGAAAAACTCAATGCGACAAAGAAAACCCAGCAGGCAAATGAAGAAAAAATCAAAAACAAACTGACTGAATTGAACAAAGACCTTGAAAACATTAAAGCTGAACAAAAGAAAACCGATGAATCCATACTGGATGTTCAGCGACAGATTAACGCTTTAAGGCAATAGGTTTTAAGACAATATACTAATTTCATACTTGAGGTTTAACAAGAATCGCTGAGAACGGTTTTTGCTAAACCTCAATCTTTTTCAAACACCTTAAGATACTTCTTCTCATCCTTGGGATAAGCCGCAATCTCACCGTCCGATTCGGCAGTAAACACATATACAAGTTCCCTTTCATCGATCGTCTCCCGCACATAACGCCTCTTCATTTTCACCGTCAGATTCGATAATCCCACATATTGCGACATCTGTCTTTCCAACGTTTTCTCAGCGGTTTCACCGAACAGGATGTGCCACCAGTACAGCCCTCGCACCTTGCCGTCAGTACCGTTCACACGAAGATGAACAGACGGATGCAGCAACCTGCTTCCGCCATGCATCTCATAATACATGCCCTTACCCGTAAAATTGCCCCGTTCATTCACAAGAGGCAGGAAATCCATCTTGGATGCCTCCACCACAAACTCCTTCTTCAATGAAGAATTACTTGCCGTCTTATCAGGTATGGCTTCAGTGTCAGCCGGGCCATTCTTCTCATCTGAATGGTCAAAGGTCTTTAATGTCGGATTGCCCACCGACTTTACGGGCACCGGCTCGGTGTCAGCCTGACTATTGTTTTCAACTGAATGGTCAGGCGCCTTTCCTGTAGAATTGCCTGCTGTCTTTATGGTCGGTGTATTTGAACTCAAAGGCAACGGTGAAGACGAAACCTCAACGATTGTAATCTGTTCCGTCCCCTTAGGCACTGTCATAAGGAAAGAATCTCCCCGTTTATGTCCGGTCAGAGCTTTTGCTATCGGGGATGTAAAGGCAATAAGACCTTTTGTGAAATCAGCTTCATCCACGCCGACTATGCGTATAGTTCTGTCATTGTATTTCACATACATGCCGAAACTCACCACGCCTTCCGCAGCCGCTGATGCATCAACCTCCACGGCACTGTTGATACGTTCCTGCAGCAACGCCATTTTTTCGCAGATGAAATTACGCATCAGATGGTCGTTTTTGGATGTTTCATATTGTTTCATGAGGTCAGCCTTCTCGCTGCGCAATAATGCCAGTCCCTCTGATGTCACGTAATTGGTGACACCTTCCGGCAAAAACGCCCTCGGCGTAACTATGGGTATCTCTTCCTGATCACCCTCTTTTACAAACCCTCTGCTCATGTTTGGTAACTACCTGATAATGTAATGACTCCGCAGGCATTAAGTTTAATAATCCACCTCATCTACCATTATCCATGACGGGTTGTTCCTGCTTGAATGCCATGCAGGAAGGTCACCGCTATTGATTGCTTCAACCCTGACATACCGCACATCCTTCATGTCAACATTTGCGGAAACCACATAACGTCCCGTCTTTCCGGCATTTTCCGCCGACAAAGGGTCAAATGGCAGGTCGGCTGTATATTTTGAATAACTCTTGCCATCCTTTGAAACATACACATTAACTTCCTTTGGCAGCAGAACCCAGTCTCTCGTAAAATGCGCAAAACTTATCTTCACATCCTTCACATACGCCTTCTGCGCCAACTCGAACGTAACGTCAAGGTCGTTACCGAAAAATCCTATCCAATTTTCATAAAAATCATTCGGATCACCGACAAGACCATCCAACAGCGCCACCTTGTAATTCGTGGAATACTGGGCATCAGGGTTCGTTACAAAGGTTATTTTCTTCCTATTGATGAATTTATAGTTATGTTTTGCCGAAAACGAAGGCAGACAGCCTTTTTTCATTGCCTTTGCCACCACCGTCACGTCATCATTGACCACTATCGGTTTCCTGTATAAAGCGGAAAACTGTGTGGGCTCCGTGCCATCAAGAGTGTAATAAATCTTAGCATCCTTGTCGGCACAACCTAAAGTGAAGGTCATCTTTTCGTCAAACACTTCGCGACTCGCTGTAATAACCGGAGTTTCAGTTAGTTCTATATCCTCAACATCCAATATCTGACGATAAAGTTCCTTCGGACTGTCTTTCGTCACATTATATGGACGGAATCTAACAGAATATGAGTATGAATGATAGTTCAGCAGATATTCAGCTGCCACATCAGGTCCGCATGTGGCAGTACCCAAGCCTGCCTGACGGTAATCGATGTTCACAGTCCAATAGTCACTAAGTTTTAACTCGTTGATTCTGCGTGCATTGGTGATGTTGTCATCAGTGTATTGGTAAGCGCTGAAATTCAACAGTTGGTCACCCGAAACAAAAAGTCCGACATTGGAACCCTTGCCTTTGAATGCCACCCAGCGTACCGCTGACCTGTTGCCGTTGTCCTGCGGCACAACATGCTGCTCAAACATATCACTCAGATTGATATTGTTGACCTTGACTATTCCCGCCGACTGCCTGTCAGGATAACACTCAACGGATTTTCCGAACCATTCGGCTTCATTCAGCTTCAGCGGCATTTCAAACTGCATACCTACCTTGGCAACTGTACGGACATCATACGCAATATTTAACTTGTTGGATATCACAATATTGGCATCGTCATCAATAAAATATGTCTGATAAATGTCACATACATTCTCACCTCTGTTATTCTTCAGTGACTGAAGCATTATGATGCAGGCCTTAGTATTGTTTTCAACCAGTTTGGCATCGACAAACCGTGTGGTTGGGCTCAGACTGTCAAGACCGGCTGCACGCCATCTTCTGTAGCCATTACCATCAACCATATCATTAAGAGTCGGTGCACGGAACAGATTGGATTTCAATCCGCCCTCAAACAATTCAACGCCCTGATATTCGAAAGATTCAGCAATACCGGTATTCTTATCTATCGTCAATTTGAAATCCATGCCCGAAACCGTAATATATGAATCATTTTCAACAAGAGTTACCTGACGGTTGTTATTTATGACGTTGCCCTTGACCGTCTCAGGGATTTCAAGCTCAAACTCATCGTAGGCGACTTCCGTTCCTACAGGAAGTCCGGGCCGCGCCTTTGTAGTCCTCACCGAAAATCTGACAAAGAATTCCTCATTATGGTTCACATCCTTGATTTCAGGCAGTTTTATATGGAAATTCTCGGCGCACGATGGCTTCACATCGAATGTCAGCGGCACATTCTCCACAACGGTTCTTTCATTTGAAAATACCGTGTAGGAAATGTCAAATGTGTTCAGGTTCGTAAAAAAGAACCAGTTTTTCACCCTGAAATACAGGTCTTTGGCATTAAGTACCGAAAATTTCACATTCTGATAGACCTTCTGCACCTCAGCGGCATGATGGTGCGGCACCCTATTGGAGCCAATCACACCGTTAGCGCAGAAGCTGTCGTCATCTTCTATGCCTTCCACTTCCCCAAGGTCACCGCCAACAGCCAACAGTCTGTTGCCGTCTTTATCCACCACTTCAAACGACTGGTCAACCCAATCCCATATAAAACCGCCCTGGAGCTGCTCATGGCTCTCGATGGCATCCCAATAATCCTGCAGACCGCCGCAGCTGTTACCCATTGCATGACTGTATTCAATGAGGATGTACGGCCTTTCGTGATGATTTGCAGAATAACGTGTGATGTAGTTGACATCGGCATACATCGCGCTGAAAATATCGGAATTCTTGTCATAAAGCGCACGTTCATACTGAACCGGACGAGTGGAATCATGTTTCTTCATCCAATTGTAAGCCTCTTCAAAGCAGACACCGTTGCCGCACTCGTTTCCAAGCGACCACATCACAACGCAGGCATGGTTCTTGTCGCGCTCAAACATATTTCTTTCCCTTGTCACAATCGGCTCAGTCCATTCCGGTTTCTTTGCAAGACTCCTGTCTCCATACCCTTGCGCATGAGATTCGACATTAGCCTCATCACAAACATACAGCCCATACTTGTCGCAAAGCTCGTAGAAGTAAGGGTCATCAGGATAATGGCAAGTTCTCACCGCATTGATATTCATCGAAAGCATCAGCTTTATGTCGTTTTCCATCGATTCGCGGGTAATCACATGACCTGTCTTGGGGTCATGCTCATGGCGGTTGACGCCCTTAATCAGAACCGGCTTGCCGTTGACTAAGAATTTGCCCTTCCTAACCTCAACAGTTCTGAAACCAATCTTGTTTCCAAGAGTTTCGACAACATTGCCTTTTGCATCTTTTATTCTGATGATCAGCGTGTAAAGATAAGGAGTCTCAGCCGACCAATGCTCAACACCCTTCACTGTAACCGGGTCAAAAGAAAACGTACCTTCAGTAAATTTCCTCAGATACAGTTCCTTGTTCTGTTTCAGGATTGATTTGTCGCCATCGATTATCTCAACTTCGAGGAAATAAGGTTTCTTCGGGTATTTTGCAAGTTTGTTTACAACCCTGATGTCAATTGAAAAGACACCGTTTTCGTAATTTTCATCCAATCCTGCCTTAACGAAATAATCTTCAACGTTGACAAGCGGTTTGGAATAGATGAAGACATCCCTTTCGATGCCGCTGAGACGCCAGAAATCCTGACATTCAAGGTAGGAGCCGTTGCTGAAGCGATACACTTTCATTGCAAGAGTGTTTTTACCGGTTTTCACAAACGGCGTGATGTCAAAGTCGGAATTGGTTTTTGCATCCTCGGTATAGCCGGCGAAACTGCCGTTAATCCACAGATAATATGCCGACTTCACAGCACCGAAATTGATGAACACATTGGTGTTTGCCCATTCTTCCGGGATATTGAAATCATGCACATAACAGCCGACAGGATTGTTTTCTGAAGGCGGTGCAGGCGGCTCATTGGGACGAAACTCATTGTCGCTGTTGACATATATCGGTACGCCGAAACCGTTGATTTCCCAGTTGGCGGGAACGTCTATCTCCTTCCATGAAGAGACGTCATAACCGTCAGCATAGAAGTTTTCCGGCACTTCTGACGGTGACGGCACCCAATAGAACTTCCACTTCCCGTTAAGACACCGGTAATAATCCGAACCCTGAAAGTCCAAATTGCTGATACCTTTTTCATTGCTGTAAGGCACCACATTGGTTCTTGGGTACATTTTGTTGATTTCAACTACTGACAGGTCGCTCCATGCGTCCGGAAGTGCCTGACCAACTGCCGATTGCAGCAGTGTTAATACGATTATGGCTGTTATTAGTCTCTTCATTGTTTGTGATTTTATTATTATTAGCCGATGTCTTTACAGTCACTGGTTGAATTTTACCATTGCGCCTGATTCTGGCTGCCCCAGAGAGTCCAGCGGAATGTAAAGTCAACCAATTGGTTATATTGACCTTTAACCCAGAATTGCTTGGAGAGAGGTCCGAATTTCCAACTCTCGGAATTATGGTAGGAGCGCACCGGGGTCAGGAAGAAAGTCGATGAAAATTTGACATCAAGTGACAGCCGATACAACAGTTTGATGTTTATGCCGAAATCCCATGAGAAGTCGAAAGATGAAAACAGGTCGATATAGTCAGCGGAATAATCGATGTAATTCTGTTCAAATTTGCTGAGTTTACGCAGCATGATGCCAAAGTTCGGACCGGTAAAGGCACTAAACCTCTGGTTGAAAGTATAGCTATAGTGAATAGGAATTGTTATATAATGCAGAGCAGTTTTGGTTTGATAAACCTGTCCTGGAATCGTGTCATTTGGACCCGGAACCTTTCGGGAGCCCTTCTGCATATAAGAAATCTCAAATCCCAATGATGATTTGTCATCGAAATACATGTCGGTAAAGACTCCTGCATTCAGGCCGGGTTTCGAGAAAAATCTTGTGCCTATTGATGATGTGGAATCCACTAACGAGCCTGTCAGATGCGATGCACATCCGCCGATAATAAGTCCGCCGTTGAATCGTTGTGACATGGCGGTAAAAGCTGATAGCACAAGCAATATACTGATAATTAGTCTATTGAATTTCATCAGACTTTATTTCTGATTTTTCGTTAATATGAATGCTATTTTTATTTCTTTCTTCATATTTTTTAGGTTCAACATTTAATCGTTTTATAATTGCTTCAGAAACAACAGCTATTAATGCAGCAAAGAAAGTAAGTCCAAGAAGAGCTGATTCTAAATAAAAACTTATTTGAATATAAGGAATATTTTCTTTACTGGTTTCCATTCCTATTCTTATTATTTCATTTGTTATTTCATCACTACAATTATAACTAGATAAATCATTATTAACAATTCTAGAATAATAAACAGCAAGACAAATAAAGATAGGAACAAGAACTAATATAAAAATTGTATACTGGATACAATAATCCTTAGTAGAAAAATCATCAAACATACTACCAGATCGGAAGAGCGTCGTGTAGGGAAAGAGTGTAGATCTCGGT
>CALFIZ010000268.1 GCA_937877575.1 uncultured Marinilabiliales bacterium
AGGGTAGTGGGACAGGATGATGCAATAGTTGCACTGGCTGATGCGGTGCGTCGAAGCAGAACCGGACTTCAGGATCCGAACCGTCCTATAGGCTCGTTCATATTTCTCGGAACCACAGGCGTCGGCAAGACTGAACTTGCCAAGGCTCTTGCGGAAGTGCTGTTTGACGACGAATCGATGATGACACGTATTGACATGTCTGAATATCAGGAGAAGTATTCAGTCTCACGTCTGATAGGCGCTCCTCCGGGATACGTCGGATACGATGAGGGTGGACAGCTCACTGAGGCAGTACGTCGTAAACCGTATTCGGTGATATTGCTCGATGAAATTGAAAAGGCTCATCCGGATGTGATGAACGTGTTGCTTCAGGTGCTTGATGACGGACGTCTGACTGACGGCAAGGGCAGAACGGTTGACTTCAAGAATACCATAGTTATAATGACCTCAAACATAGGTGCTTATATTATTCAGGAGAAACTTGAAGGCATTAACGGCTCCAACCGCAGGCAGATTATCGAGGAAACTAAAAAGGAAATTGATGAACTGCTGAGAAAGTCGATAAGGCCTGAATTTCTGAACAGGATTGATGAAATAGTCATGTTCAATCCGTTGTCGCAGTCCGATATTCTGCAGATTGTCAAGCTTCAGTTCAATAATGTTGCCGGTATGCTCGAAAAACAGGGTGTTGTTGTTCAGTTGACAGATGCGGCAGCCGAGTGGTTGGCAAAGGAAGGTTACGACCCGGGATACGGTGCAAGACCTATTAAACGACTGATTCAAAGGACGTTGCTCAATGATTTGTCGAAGAAGCTGCTGTCGGGTGATGTCAGCAAGGAGAAACCGATTGTCATTGATGCGGATTCGGACGGCTTGATTTATGGATAATGGCATTGCCGCAACACTTTCGCCGCAGACACTCAATATTTTACTTTTAACGTCATGCCGAGAAAGAACCTGTCAACAGGTTCTTTCACCTGCAAGTCGTTGTCCATGCGGACGAAGGCCGAAAGGGAATAGTTTCGTGTGAGGCGGTAGTCCATCGAGAGTGTTGTCCGCAGGTTGTCGATATAGCCTTTCTTGGGGTCATTGGTGAGCCAAAACAACTCTGTCGAGAGAGCGTATTTGAAGCGGCTCTTAGGTCTATGGTAAGTGATTTTCAGGCGGTTGCGCCAATACAGTCGCGGATTGACGCGATGTTCGCCGGTGCGCTCGTCCAGGAAAGTGAATGTGGCTTTGCTGCGTACCCGGAACTTGAGACGGCGGTATTTTTCGGTATAGGTTACCTGTAAACCTAATCGGCTGCGGTTTTCGTAGTAGTCTCGTTTGTTGTGGCGTCGAATGTAGTCGGCGGTGAGTCCGATGTTAATGTGGTTGTTCAGACAGGTATAGTCCACTCCCACCGAATTGAGCCAGCGGTCGAACCGTGCAAAGTCGTGGTTGCAGCGTAACTCCTCCTCCACCGACAGCTGGAATGGTCCGCCCAAGCCGATGCCGATTTCGGTGGAGGCGATGCCGCCAAAGTCGGTGGTGCGTCCGCTTTGGGCGTATGCCGTCACAGCACCTAAAAGCAACAGTATGAAAATCTTATTCCTCAAAGTCTTTCAGTTTGGTAATCGTGTCAATTGTATTCACCTCGTCTTCAATGGGCTTGTAATACACCTTCACGTAGGCAACGTCGCGCAGGTAGTCGATGTGCCCCACCTCCACCTTTGATATGTCGAGGCCCGTGCGCTCCATAAGGTCGGCCTTCAGTTCGGCTTCCTTGCCGTGCTTGGTGTTCTCGATGCGGTCGTAAAGCACAATTTTCGTGGCAGTGTGCTTCAAGATATTTGTGCCGTCGAGAATCCAGATAATCAGCAGGATGAGCATGTTGACGATGAGCAGTTCGGAGTAGCTCGTGGAGAGTGCCATGCCGTTGACGATGCTAAGCCCCATCACCACGAAGAGGTAAGTCATTTCGCGGATTTTGATGGTTTCCGTCCGGTAGCGTATCATGCCGAAGATGGCAAACAGGCCGAGGGCGTAGGCGATATTCATCTTCATGTTCTCCATCAGTGAGATGATGAGGAAGATGAGATCGGAAGAGCGTCGTGTAG
>CALFIZ010000269.1 GCA_937877575.1 uncultured Marinilabiliales bacterium
CACACCGCTGAGTGAAGGATTTGCCTTTAATGAGGCATCTTTCACGTCACCTGCCTTGTCGCCGAAGATGGCACGAAGCAGTTTTTCTTCTGGTGATGGATCTGATTCTCCCTTTGGTGTGATTTTTCCAATAAGTATATCACCTGGTTCTACATAGGCTCCTACGCGGATAATACCGTTTTCGTCCAAATCCTTGGTGGCTTCCTCGCTGACATTTGGAATGTCGGACGTAAACTCTTCAACACCGCGTTTTGTTTCGCGAACTTCCAATGTATACTCATCGACATGGACTGATGTCAGGATGTCATCACGAACAACGCGTTCGTTCAGGACAATGGCATCCTCGTAGTTATAACCTTTCCATGGCATGTATGCAACTAAGAGATTGCGGCCTAATGCCAACTCTCCGTTAGCAGTAGCATAACCTTCAGTCAGAATGTCACCGGCTTTAACACGTTGACCAACGTCACACAGAGGTCGGAGGTCAATGGTCATATTCTGATTGGTACGACGGAACTTAGGTAATTTATATTCCTTGACCGCAGGTTCGAAACTAACGAATTCTTCATCATCAGTACGGTCATAGAGGATGCGGATTGTGGTCGCATCAACATATTCTACGATACCGTCACCTTCAGCCGTAATCATAGTTCGTGAGTCTTCACAGACTTGTTTTTCAATGCCTGTGCCAACAATAGGAGTTTCAGTTCGTAACAATGGAACTGCCTGGCGCATCATGTTTGAACCCATCAGTGCACGGTGGGCATCATCGTGCTCAAGGAATGGAATCAATGCTGCTGCAATTGATGCAATCTGTTGTGGTGCAACATCCATCAGGTCAACTTGTGCAGGAGGTACAACAGGATAATCAGCATCTTTTCTGCCCAAACGGCTAATATTTCTATATACATAATTTTTATTCAAACGATATTGCCTGTTAAGCCCCCTATATCTGACATCAACTGTATTCCCCCCTTTATCGGATATAGCATCATCTAATATTATTCTTCCTGCATTTATTACACTCATACTGTTTACTATCCCCGATATGTAACAAGTTCCTGATGTCCCTTGTCTTACAAACCCTCTTATATGTCCGTCTATAGGAGTTGTATTGTAATAACTCGGATAAAATAGTGACTCATCACCTGCTGAATGATTAACACTTATCGACTTGTTGAAATATGCGGAATTAACTTGGATTTTACCATCAGATGAATTAGTAAAATATCGGTCTCTATATTCTGAAACTTTATCATTCTTGTCATATGTTGTTTCGAACATCAATGCGCCATTATTGTATATTTTTTCAGTTGAACCGAATTTCGTGCGCTGAAACTCCTGAACCAAATTATTATTTCCATCATATTTATAAGAATTGAATGCATTATTTGTTCTTATTGTTCGTAAAACCAAATTCCCTTTTCGATTATAGCGACATAGCTCTTCGCCATTCCCTTCAAAGGTATAACAAGCAGAAAATCTCGTTCCGTCTCTTCGATAATCTACAACAGATTCCCCTTTATACTCTGCTTTATCTATACTTCCGTCCTTTGCATATTTATATAAAACAACATCTTTATGTCCGTACGGAGTAACAACTGTTGTAGACAATAATCTGCCTTTTTTGTCATATGCAATATATGACTTATCTTTGACCATTTCATCGCTGTTCATATCATACGCATAAACATGACACCTGTTATAAACATTAACAAGATTTTTTGCCATATCCTCTGTTGCCTGAGACCATTTCTTACCACTATAACTCATTACCCCTTTAAGATATTTCTGAGCCTCTTTTTTTATTTCAACAGACGGGTACTTAAAATCATTTATATCAATTATCCCATCTCCATTTTCTTTAAACTCTATCGGCGAAGCATTATCATTATATTCGTCATCCTCAAGAACAACATTCTCAATATTGTTATTTCCCCTATCCGGATAAATTTCAGCACTTGTTTTTAAAGGACATATCGTTGCCAAAGCAATCAAACTTTTCAACAACAGTTTCGAAGTCAAATTATCTGATACTTCTTCATTATCCTTTGAAACAAAACCACTGTTCGAAGCAAATATAGGACTGTTATATTGTAATTTTGATATCTGCATCTTAAATCCTCTTCTTATTAAACGAACATAAAAATATTTTTTGACAGAATAAAGACAAAAAAGAGCCGATTTTGAAAACCGACTCTTTTTTAATATTTAATATAAATCTTAAGCTATTTCTGCTTTATCTTTTTGCGGTAACTTGACAACCTCAGCCTGATTTCTGTCCTCAACCATTTGTTTTGTTACAACAAACTTATCGATATCACCCTTTGACGGAATATCATACATAATATCAAGCATAAGTTCTTCAACAATAGAACGCAATGCACGTGCACCAGTCTTACGCTTGATAGCCTCTTTTGCAATAAGTTCTATCGCATCCGGTTCAAACTCTAAATCTACACCATCCATCTTCAATAAACATTGATATTGTTTAATGATTGCATTCTTTGGTTCTGTCAAAATCATCTTCAATGTCTTTTCATCCAACGGATCAAGTGTCGCATAGATTGGAATACGACCGATAAATTCAGGGATTAAGCCAA
>CALFIZ010000270.1 GCA_937877575.1 uncultured Marinilabiliales bacterium
CCATCAGGTCTTCCATGTACGACAGGTCGCTGACCCGGCTGTCCGCCTTGATTTCCTTGGCTATCCACTTCAGCGAGTCACTGTTAGCATAATCGGAAGCCAACTGGATTTCCAGAGTGGCCGGGAATGGGTTGAAGCCCAGAAACTCAGTGGGATCACTGCCCAACTCCTTGATTTGCTCACGCTGAGCTTGCTCCTTACTGATATAATCGATGTTATGGGAATACGGCCGACGATACAAATCACGACACAACAGGTGGGCATCGTTGACCGACACACTATCCTTCAGCATGACGGTCATGGTCAGATGTTCCTTCATGTGAGCCGACAAGTTTCGTGCCGACAAGACAAAGAACACCACCATACCCAACAAGATGAGCACCATCGTGGTGCTTATACATAACGTAACAACCTGCATACCACGGCGGTTGCGGGTTTTTCTTTTCTTCTTACTCATAGTCTCATTCAGATGCAATACACCTAATTTCGTGCAAAATTACAAAATTAATACGTATAACGCAAGAGAAAATGAATATCTGTGCGAGATTTTTGTTCCATAGTCCAATTATTCCCAATCTTCAGGTATATTTTCCAGTGTTTTGCAGGTTGGTATCTGAAATTAAGAAATGTTCGGAAACCTTTACCCGTAACCATATTGGAACCGAATGCGTAGAGTACATCATTTTCGTAAATGTAGAATCGATTGTCATAGGCAGGTACATAAAAGGCTCCGATTCCGCCTTGTAAGACAATATCTGGCTTTACGAATTTATATTCCAAACGTTCTGTCAAACAGATACCGTATGTCCATTGAGTTGTTCTTGTTTCCATTGATTTACACAAGTTTGTTTCAACCTGACTTTTTGTTGAGAAATCGCCGATAAAATGCGTGTGATTGGCACGTAATACAATTCGATGTTTGTTATCCCTATGTCTCCACCTGACTTGAAAATCGGTTTGAAAAGTCTGATACTTGATGTAACTATATTTAAATATCAGGTTTTGATAATCTTTCCACACATCAACGGAAAAAGATATTTTCATAGGACGTAATATGTTTGTTTCTGATGCAAAATATATGGTTTGTTCGTTATTAATGCGAGACTTGTAAGACATGGCATTAGCATACATATTGTCAAAATATTGTGAGTAATATCTGTGGGCAATGATAAAACCCACATCAACAATAGGATGGTATTTAAGCCCGTTTATTGTAGCAATACCGATTTTTGTGTTGCTTGCCAATGCTGTTTCTCCAAAAAAACTCAATTTGTTGTTATGAAGGCGGTAGTGAATTGAGCCGACGGATTGTGCCTTGCCATGGAAATAGTATTGATTTGACGGGTTGAGTGTATGCCCCATAATATTTTCCATGAACGTCAACCCAATGTCAACATATCGGTTGCTGTATGTTGCATCGAAACCTATTACGTTCTGATATGAAGCATTGCGGTGGCTTATTTCCGATGCTGTTCGGTGATAACCTGTTTTACTGAAACTACCCAAAGCATTGTCTTTCAGATTGCCGTCAATTGTTTTGAAGGAATAAAAGGCTGTGATACTGAAATTGTCAAACTCAAGAGTTGCACCAACACCCCGCAAAAACTGAAATTCCTCATTTCCTCCGTACCTTTGC
>CALFIZ010000271.1 GCA_937877575.1 uncultured Marinilabiliales bacterium
CCTGCCACACCGGCAGGCATCTGGCTCATCATAAAGAACGGAAAGATTGCATCCGTCTTTTCCATTGTGACATCGAGTTCGGCCGGATGTGTCTTGAAAAAAGTGTAGAGTCCGGTTCCGATAGCAAAGAAAGCGATGGAAATAACAGCACTCATCACACCGTTGAGCATAATACTGTGTGAGGCGCTCTTTTCATCCTTAGTGGTAAGGTATCGCTGAATCACCGTCTGGTCCGACGTGTATGAAATCAGATTGTTGGCTATACCGCCGATAATTACGACCCAGAAAGTGGCCTTGGTGAAATCAAAGCTCCAGTCAACCAGCTTCAGTTTCTCGTCAGCCATCGCGATGTCAATGAAACCATTCCATCCCCCGTCCGTTGAAACAATCAGATAAACGACTGACAACAAGGCACCCCCAACGAGAATCACACCTTGTATGACATCACTCCAGATAACGGCTTCCACACCGCCCATAGTACAGTATATTATGGTAACCATACCCATCAGCATGATGCATAAACGGATGTCAATGCCAGTGACCGCCGTCAGTGCCAAAGACGGAAGATAAAGCACCAAAGCCATGCGGGCTATCATGAAAATGATGAATACCGCACTCGCCATAAGCCGCACTGCACCATTGAAACGCCTTTCAAGATATTCGTAGGCAGTGGTGACATTCAGCCGACGGAAAAACGGGAGATAATATTTGATGACCGGAAAACTGACCAATAAAATTGTTATCAGCATCGGATAGTAGGTCCAGTTAGTCGCGTATGCCTTCGCCGGATAAGCCATGTATGTGATGGCGCTCAACATTGTGGCATATATGCTGATTCCGGCAGCCCACCACCGGATTCGGCCACCACCTTTGAAGAAATCCTCACCGCTTTTTTCCTTGCGCATGAAATAATAGCCTAAGAACAGCAGTGCCGCAAAATAGACTGACAGCACACTCCAGTTTAACCAGCCGAAGGAGCTCCGGTTTTGTATTGTGAGATATGACACCTCGGCGGAACGGATTCCGGGTTTGCTCTCACCGTCTATCACAATCCATCCGCAATGATATGGTACAACTGCTGCCCCGGCTTTCGCCAAAGGCGACTGTACAGACATGCCGTCACACGATTGCATTATATCTGTTCCGGCAAACCACGTATCTGCCAACGTATTGTAAATCACAGCATTCGGGTTGAAGTTATACCATTCCGCAGGATGAGACAAATACCCTTCTTCAGGATGATTTATGGCATTCTCAAAAACATCTGTATTCACACCGCCAAAAAAGATGATATGCGAACCTCCGACAGTCGCGCACACAGCACCCGTCAATGAGAAATCACAATCCGATGTCATCTTCCATTCATTGGTTTTTAGATTAAGACATACTCCATTACAATTGACTTTGCCAGCCAGTCCATCTGTAACAGGCTGATAACCACCCATCACATAAAGGAATGAGGTGCCGGCATTGTTCTGGACAGCCACGCACGGCTGTACGCGGGCAGACCCAGCGAAGGACGGCAACTCTGTCCATTCCCCGTCATAAAGCAGCTCCTGCAATCGGATATTGAAAACCCTGTTGGAAGTCTTGCCATCCGACTGACCTCCAGCAACATATATGACGCCATCACATATACATCCCGCCATGTTATCCAACGCAATCGGCAACGGAGTGAGTGATGAGATTTCGGCCTTACCTTCATTCAAAGAAATAAGACAAACGCATGATACACTTTGATTTCCATCATTTCCGCCTATACAGACAAGTCCATGCGGAGTACTGATGCCGACACCATAAGCCAAGCCGAAAGGCAACTCCCCGACCCTCTGCCAGTCAGCATCATCCGACAACGGGTCATCCAAGGCATAAATATCGCTATAAAAAACTTTCCTGCCACCTTCAGCGGCAGGAACATCAGGGAAATTGCATCCTCCTGCCACAAGGACAGTCTCACCGGCAAGTCCCGCAAAATGACCCGACACCCCCTGTCCGTCCGACACCGCAAGCGAAGGAAGGGACCGGAGTTCAATCTTATTCATTTCAGTCGTCCCACGACCGGATACAGTCAGCTGAAGACAGAAGAGAAGCAAAAAAATCAGATGGCGGCGCATAAGCATTTATTTATTGCATCTTTCGAAGAAATCTATAGCATCGAGTTCGGCTTTCATGGCAGTATCCTCTTCGGCAGTCATGTTCTGAAACGGAGTCCGGTTAAGTCCCATGTCAAGACCGAGATATTTCATGATACGTTTTCCAGCAACAATGTTTCCGCGATAATGACAAATTATGTTGATGACATTCTGGGCATAATTCTGCAATTCACGCGCCTTCAGCAAATCACCTTCATGCCAGGCGTCCAATATGCCGTTGAGACATCTGCCGTTATAGTTTGCTGTTCCACAGATGCCGCCCTGTATGCCGCACATCTCCAATGAAGCAAGGATGGTTTCATCCTGTCCGTGCAGCATGTCAAACCTGCCATTTTTGTATAGCATGCACTGATTGAACTCGTACAGGCTTTCGTATGTATATTTCACTCCCGCGAAGTTAGGGATGCGACCGTCAACGGTTTCGAGGAGCTTCAGCATAGGCAGGTAAGCGCCGTTGAACGCAGGGATATGATAGTAATAGAATGGCAGATTCGGGGCGCCGCCGGCGATTTTCTCACAATACTCTGCAAGTTCCTCCACGCGGTTTATCTTAGGGAAAGGCGGTGCCATGGCGCCGATGCCCCATGCGCCGATATTCTGAGCGTGTTCGGCAAGCATCCTGCTGTTACGGACACAGCAGCTTCCAACATGCACAATGACCTTGAAACCCTTCGGAGCCGCCTCCATCCAAGTCTCGGCAAGACGCATTCTCTCGTCTTCGGTGAGCATATAGCCTTCACCCGATGAACCGTTGACAAACACTCCTATGAGTCCGTTGCGCCGCAGCATGCCGGCGTAAGCAGGAATAATATCGTAATTAATGTCTCCATTTGTCTTGAACGGTGTAAATGGAGCATCAATCAAACCTTTAATTTTTTTCATAATCAATAAAGTCTATTATGTAAACACGCATTTTTCCGATTGCAAAGTTAAAAATTTATTTCTGTTCCGGAACAATTGCCATAAAAGTCGCAATTTGGAAACTGTGATTCACAAATATTATTTTTCTCTCACCGTCAACACATATTACCATATATTACTCCATTTGAATTAAAAATATTACCTTTGCATAATTATTTTTTGGCATAAAATGAATATTGCAATCGTTGGAACCGGTTACGTCGGTCTTGTAAGCGGAACATGTTTCGCTGAAATGGGTAACATTGTTACCTGCATTGATGTTGACGTGGAGAAAATAGAAAAGTTGAAAGCCGGCATCATTCCGATATATGAGCCTGAGCTTGAGAACCTTGTAAAACGCAACGTCGAATACAAAAGGTTGAAATTCACTACCGACCTCACGGATGTGTTGGACGGTGTCGAACTTGTTTTCACAGCAGTAGGCACCCCACCCGATGAGGATGGTTCCGCCGACCTGAAGTATGTTCTTGCAGTTGCCCGTCAGTTCGGACAGCATATCAAAAAATACACGATACTTGTAAACAAGTCAACAGTTCCTGTTGGCACCGCCAAGAAAGTTAAGGCAGTAATTCAGGAAGAGCTTGACAAGCGGGGGGAAAAGATAGAATTCGATGTGGCATCCAATCCTGAATTCCTTAAGGAAGGCAACGCCATAAAGGATTTCATGAGTCCTGACCGCGTAGTTGTTGGAACCGAAAGCAAACGTGCCGAAGAAGTCCTCACGAAACTTTACAAGCCATTCTTACTACAGAATTTCCGCGTGATTTTCATGGACATTCCTTCTGCCGAAATGACCAAATATGCAGCAAATGCCATGCTTGCAACCCGTATTTCCTTCATGAACGACATTGCAAATCTATGCGAAAGAGTCGGAGCCAACGTGGAAAATGTCAGAAACGGTATCGGTTCGGATACACGCATTGGCAAAAAGTTCCTGTATGCCGGCTGCGGATATGGCGGTTCATGCTTTCCAAAGGACGTTAAAGCTCTTATACACAGCGGAATTGAAAATGATTACCACATGGAGGTCATCGAGGCCGTTGAACGTGTCAACGAACGTCAGAAAAGCCTCGTCTTCGACAAACTGCGTAAAGAAATCCCTGAACTCAAAGGCAAAACCGTCGCTGTTCTCGGACTTTCATTCAAACCCGAAACCGATGATATGCGTGAAGCACCCGCATTAGTGGTAATCGACAAGTTGGTCAAATCTGGCGCCAATGTAAGAGTATTCGATCCTGTCGCAATGGATGAATGCAAGAGAAGGATAGGTGACATCGTCACATATTGCAGGAATGTTTATGATGCCTCCTTAGGTGCCGACGCATTTCTGCTACTGACCGAATGGCGTCAGTTCCGTATGGTCAGCTGGGATGTCATAAAGAAAGTCATGAACGGAAACGTTGTAGTGGACGGAAGAAACATATACGATAAAGAAGAACTCGAAAAAATCGGCTTCAGATATCATTGTATCGGCAAATAAAACAATCCATAGGGTTCGTAACTCCCGCAATCTCAAATGTTTCGCAACGTTCCCTGCAGGTGCCGCACTTTCCGCAGTGTTTCTCAC
>CALFIZ010000272.1 GCA_937877575.1 uncultured Marinilabiliales bacterium
TGGTTTCGGCAGAGAGGTTGGCGAAACCATCAAACAAGGCGATGAACTCGGAATTATCAAGTTCGGGTCAAGAGTCGATTTGTTCATTCCCCTCGAATCGGATATTAAAATCAATATAGGACAAAAAGTAAAGGCAATAACTACAGTTGCTGCAACCATATAAAAATCAATAACATGAATAACATCATACACAAAGTGGAAATTAATAGGCTGTGGAATATCTACAACGTCAAATGGGAAACCATTAACCCTGACGTCAACATCATTGTAGGCATCAACGGCAGCGGAAAAAGCACTATTCTCAACGCAATCTACACCTGTCTCAACCGACCGGAGGAAATAAAGACCAATTTCTTCCTCGATTATATAAAGGTGAATATTGACGATTACGTCATCGACAGCAGAACCGGCAAACCTGCAGACATGCCGACTCCGCTATCAGCAAAACTCAACCATGAAGACACCTCCTTCGACCCCATCATCATGCGTCTGAAAAATCTCATCGCCACAGAGCCGGTGAGCGCATACAAAGAACTGACTGAGTTTTCAAAAATAATCAACTCCCTGTTTTCCAATACCAAAAAGAGACTTGACGAGCACAACCTCTCGGACATAAGATTTCTTGACGTAAACAATCAGGAAGTCGCCCTGCAACGCCTGTCACTCGGTGAAAAACAGATGCTTACATTTCTGTACAAAGTATTTCTAACGAGAAAGAAACCATACGCACTGTTCCTTGACGAGCCGGAATATTCACTTCACATCGAATGGCAGGAAACACTCATTGACATAATTCGTCAAATCAACCCAAACTGTCAGCTTTTCATCACGACACACTCACCCAACATCTTCAGTAACGGATGGCAGGACAAACTTCAATTTATTGAGGACTTTACAACTGAAATATAATGATTGTCGATCCTGCTGCCAAAAACGACTTCTACAGACGTGCTGCCAATAACTTTGCAAACAGTGCCCTTATTCGCAGATATACGGCTACAGTCCACGTGGAAGGTGAAACTGACATCAGTTTCTGGAGTCAGATATTTCATCGCTTCTACCCCCGCGGCAAATTTCACTTCATCTATTACTCCAGAGCACTGTCAGGCAGCGAGGCAAGCGGCTCCACACATTGCCTGAACTACCTCCCTTACCTTTCCAAACATTTTTTTATCTGCATCGACAGCGACAACAGATATCTGAAACACACCGATAATCTGACCATTAATGACTTTGTGTTTCAAACTTACGCCTATTCAATTGAAAATCACTACTGTTACGCCCCTCATCTGTCATACATCTGCAAAATGATGACAGGGGCACAAAATACGGTATTCAATTTCGAAATGTTTCTCAGAAACTACTCGAACATTGTTTATCCGCTGTTTATCTGGCACCAGTATTTTCTCCGGATAGGAAGCGAGGAACTTGATGTGATACCGTTCAACAATCTTATCACTTTCAAAGGCAGAATCTGTGAATGGCAGCTCACCGACAACGGCAAGTTCATACTCGATAAGATTCAGCAGAGGGTAACCTCCAGATTGGACAGCATTAG
>CALFIZ010000273.1 GCA_937877575.1 uncultured Marinilabiliales bacterium
ACGGTTTGCGGCAGTACACATTACGGAGACCTCAATGCCGAACAGGTGCTTGGCGGTTTCATTTTCAATATCGACCAATGGAGACGCGAACCTGTCTTTAAAATAAAAGGCGACAACGTGCGTCGGTATATGAACCTTGATGGCCGCTATGCCACGTTACAACAACTCGAAGAATTTGCGTATAATATTGAAAATGATACTGCTGCAAATCTGATGAAAGATAAGAACGTCCGCGCTGCCCTCGAAAAATACCGCCTTGTCGAAAAGATTTATACGAGGCAGCTGCTGAAAATGTATCCCCATGCCGACAGTGCAAGTAAGGCTGAAGGCAAGTGTGCCGTTACCTGGTATTCTCAGAATGATGCCCTCCCTGAGGACATAATAGGTGATGAATACATTTTTATCCGCAAACAGCTCGGCTTCTGCAATGAACTTATCGTCAAAGGCGATTACGACGAGTTCAACAACGTAATGCGGAAGATGCGGAAATATCAGGAAATAAACGCTGAATGTGCATTGCCTTCGTCATCACAACTGAATGCAGAACAACTATACAACGGACTTTCATTTGGTAAAACCATGACCGTAGTAAGTGTGATTTTTGGAATGGCACTCTTCGTGATTTGCATCCTTAATGTCAAAATGGAGAAGAAGATGAACAAAGTGCTGCGTGCGATTGGTATAGGCTGGCTGTCATTATTGGGGATATTTCTCGTTTCCATCTTCATTCTGAGATGGATGGCAGGCGGCCACATTCCTCTTGCCGGAAGTTACGACAGCATGGTGTTTCTTGCGCTGTGTGCATGTGTCATTTCGTTGATAATGACACGGAAATACGACCTGGCGATACCATTCGGGATGCTTGTCGCCGGTTTTTCCCTTATGCTTCCAATGATGAAGGCGCCTGTTCCACCGGTCACCAATCTTATGCCGGTACTTTCATCCCCCCTTCTGACACTTCATGTCACAGTTATTATGATAGCATACGCGCTGCTGTTCCTGGTGCTCCTCAACGGAGTGGTGGGAGTGTTTTCCAAAGTCGGAGGGGAGAAACTGCAGCATCTCTCTCTTATCATGTTGTATCCTGCGGTGGCACTGCTTACCATAGGCATCTTCATCGGTGCTGTCTGGGCAAATATCAGCTGGGGCAACTATTGGAGCTGGGATCCAAAGGAGGTGTGGGCGCTGATTACGATGTTTGTATATGCTGCTCCTTTGCACGGCAAACTTCTGCCTTGCTTCCGCAATACCAAGTTCTTCCATTTATACTGCATTATAGCGTTTCTCAGCATCCTCATCACGTATTTCGGTGTGAATTTCATCCTCGGTGGAGTACATGCATATAATTAATCTCCAATCAGTTGAGAATCCTTGTCTTCAATCCCGAACATGACTATGCGATAGCCAATGACGACAAGAATTATGTGGCTCTTGGGTCGGCATTGCAGTTTGCTGAAGACTGTGCGTCATTTGCCGGTTATTATCCGTTTGATAATGGCATGGTACTTCAACAATGTGCTGATATGTCATCAGTTACTCAGGTTGTCCCATGGGGCTGGGACAAGGTTGTCATAAAAAAACTGAAGAACAGCGGCATTGATTCAAGACTTCTGCCTTCCGACTCCCAGATGGATAAAATCCGAGAACTTTCTCATCGTAAGATGTCTCCGATGGCGATGCAGTATATCCTCGACAATAGCCGGACGCCCGATATGCTGCCTTGTCCGGCGGCAGTGCTAACTGATTTGGATATGATTGAAAAGTTTGCAGGAGAGCATGGGAATGTAATTCTTAAAGAACCTTATTCCTGCAATGGACGCGGCCATATCATTGTAAATAAGTCTCTTACGTGTGCGACATCGAACAGGATTAATAAGGTGCTGTTGAAACAGGGAGTGTTGCTTGGTGAACCGCTGTACAATGTAATCAGAAATTTTGCAATGGAGTTTTACTGTGATTCGGCGCATAATGTCGAGTTTTATGGGTATTCGCTTTTCGATACTGATGGATTTTCGTACAAAAAGAATATCCTTGCCTCCGATGACAAAATAGTAAATCATATCTGTCAATGGATTGATTATAAGATTATTAGTGAAATCAAAGGTCTTCTTATTGATTTCATAAAGAACAACATTGCCGGATACTACGAAGGATTTTTAGGCGTTGACATGTTTGTTTATGATGATGGGAAGGTCAAACTTAACCCGATGGTGGAAATCAATCTCAGAATGACAATGGGGGCGGTGTCCCATTCGATATTTCAGAAGAAGATATGTGATGGTTCAACCGGTGAACTGTCGTTTGTATATCGGGAAAACAGGGGAGAGTTGTCTGATTTTGCCGCTATGATGAAAAGAGAATATCCTCTTGTTTGCAGGGATGGGCGTTGGGTTTCCGGCTTCGTGTCACTTTGTCCCATCAGTGAGAGCACTCATTATGGGATTATTGTGAAGGTTTCGGACTGATGGATATTACTTTTTAGTTGCTCTTTTGCGGTTTGGGGTTCTGCTCATCACAAAATGCAGTTCCGCCCCGTCCTTGATGTCCTCATATCTTATGAATGAACTGTCGTGTTTCTTGCCGTTAAGATAGAATGTCTTGACATATACATTTTCCTTCGACCAGTTTTCGGTTGTGACTTTCAGGTGCTTACCGTTGCTCATTTCCATGTCCACTGCCGGGAGTCCGGGTGAGCCGAGGTCATAGACGTTGCTTGAAGGGGCGACAGGATAGAAGCCCATGGCGTTGAAAATATACCATGCCGACATCTGTCCGCAGTCGTCATTCCCGCTTAGGGCATCGGGCTGATTGCCATAGAAGGTGTCCATAATATAACGCAGTTTTTCCTGGCATTTCCATGGCTGGCGGAGGTGGTTGTAAAAGTAAAGTATCTGGTGGCAGGGTTCATTGCCATGCCAATATGCTCCGATACGGCCTTGTATGTCATGTGCTCCGGGGATGTTGTCAGACATCTTGGTGACAAACATTGAATCCAGTCTTGAAGTCAGCGTTTTTTCACCTGCAATGTTGACATATCCTTCAATATCATGCGGCACATACCATGTGTATTGCATTGTGAATCCCTCAGTTATGTCGCCCCAGCCGTTTATGGACCCGGGACCTTGGTATGCTATCGGTGAGAAAGGTGTCCGCCAGTTTCCGTTGCTGTCACGTCCGCGCATATATTTCGTGTCGGGGTCAACGAGATTCTTATACGACATGGCCCTCTTTATAAAATACTGATAATCATCTTTTTTGCCGAGTTTCTTGGCAACCTGTGCTATACAGTAGTCATCGTACGCATATTCAAGAGTCTTTGATACTGACTCCTTTTCCTTGTCAAATGGTACCCATCCTAATTCGGAATATTCGGGCAGGCAGTCGTAATGTGGATTGGTGGCGGTTGTTTTCATGGCCTCGTATGCTCGCTCGTAGTCAAACCCCTTAACGTCTTTCATTATAGCATCGGCAATCACTGATACTGCATGGTAGCCGATCATGCACCATGTTTCATTGCCATAGAACGACCATATAGGTAGCATTTTCTCAACACTCTTGTCGTAATGTGCAAGCATTGAGTTGATTATGTCTGCATTGATCTCCCTCTGCACCAAATTGAAAAGCGGATGTAATGCACGGTAGGTGTCCCATAATGAGAAAACTGTATAATTGGTGAAGTTTTCTGCCGTGCCGATGTTTTTGTCAAGTTCCCTGTATTTTCCGTCCATATCCTGAAATATGAATGGATGCAGAAATGCGTGATATACTGATGTGTAGAATGTCTCTTTTTGCTCCTTTGTCCCTTCAACTTTGAATTTTGAAAGTTGTTTCTCCCACAGTTTTTCACCTTCGTTTTTAAGAATGTCGAAATCCTTTCCGTTCAGTTCGGTGATATTCAGTTTGGCGCCATCTGTGCTGACAGCAGACACTGCAACTTTTACGGTGACGGTTTCATGTTCCTTTGTTGAAAAGCGGACCCAGAACCTGAGATTTCTGCCCCAAGCCTCATTGCTGCTTCTGAAACGGTTTGTGTTATATGTCACAGGAATGCTGTCTTGCATTATTCCGCAGTCAGTCAATGGTTTGGAAAAAACCGCCGTAAAATACACATGGCGTTCCGGTCCCCATCCCTTCACAAGTTTATATCCTGTAATCGTGTGTTCATCTTCGATGCGGATGTTACTCCATGCACATTTCTGGTATAATGTGTGATCCATGTCAATCATTATGAAGGAACTGTCGGATTCCGGATAGGTAAATCTCAATATACCGCTTCTCAAGCCGGATGTCATTTCGGCTTTTACACCGTAATCGCTGAGATATACCGCATAATAATCCGGTGATGCCCATTCTTGGTCATGACTGTAGCGAGATCTGTATCCATTGTCAGGATTTTCAATTGTTCCCGGGTTTAAATGAATCTCGCCTGTTCCCGGAACAAACAGGAAGTCACCCAAGTCAGGGATTCCGGTTCCGCTAAGATGTGTAAGGCTGAATCCGAGAATAGTGTTGTGGTCATATTTGTAACCTGCAGCCACATCGTAGTCGTCAAAATCGGTGTCGGGGCTTATCTGTATTCCGCCGAAAGGTATCTGGGCACCCGGATATATATTCCCGAATCCGGATGTTCCGGTCAGTGGCCGAACATGGTTTATGAGTTTTGTCTCTTGTGCGTATGTAGATCGGAAGAGCACACGTCTGAACTCCAG
>CALFIZ010000274.1 GCA_937877575.1 uncultured Marinilabiliales bacterium
GCCGATGATGAAATTGCCCTTATGGCCGATGGCCGTGGAAACCGGGAACCCCGGAATGTCTTTGTACGGAATGACGACAGGGTCCTGAATGGCCTCGGCGAGTTTTCCGAGCCCGCTTCCGAGGACAATGCCGACCGTGGGCTTCAAAGCGCCGGCTTTTTCGAGGACGGACGCAGAGGCGGCATGAATTTTTTCGATTCTTGGATCCATAGTAAACAAGTGTTAGTAAAGTGGTTAAATCTGCGAGAGCACTTTCCGGGCCTCGGAAAGAATTTCCCGTTCTCCTTCGATGACGCGGTTGCGCATGACGAAGTGTCCCTGGGCGATGACGTCGGTGATGACGTCGCTGTGGGCGGCGTAGATCAGGTTCGCCAGGAAAGTGCCGGGGGAGATGAAATAAGAATTGTCGATATTATGGATGGCACGATGGAAAAAACCGTCGTCCAATGTTACCATACCACCACGTTTAGTGCCCAAATGTGAATGGTAGTCAATACCGTAAAACAAATCCGTCTCACAAGGATGTTTGAGAATTGCACCAAAAAAACCGCTCATTTTCCAAAAATAATTTAAGATTATAGTTAAAAAAACAGTCGCAAAATTACACTTTTTTTCAAAAACATATTTCCTCAAATCACATTTCTTCAATAAGCAGTCTCAAGTGCAGCATTTCAGTCGGTGAAAACACCTCAGTATCAGCATTGAAGCGCGGTTCACGAAGTTTGTTCAAATTCTTCAGATGCTGTTTTGCGAGTTCAACACTCTGTGCGTGGTCAAATGCCAATTCTGGCAGGTCGTTGATGTCAAACCATTGTGCTTTCTCGGCATCATCATCACCCACTGCATCCCTAAGTCTGATAACAGTCAGATAAGTAATGCCTATCACTCTTTCGCGCGGGTCTCTGTCGGGCTTACTGAAAACACCGTAAAGCTCCACGTCAGAGACTTCAAGGCCTGTCTCCTCCCTGAGTTCTCTTTTGGCTGTCTCGTCTATTGTTTCATCCATATTTGAGAAACCGCCAGGAACAGCCCAATAGCCCTTGTAAGGATCGTTTTTACGCCGTATCAACAATATTTTCAACGAATTGCCGTCATAGCCGAACACAAGGCAGTCGGCAGCGACAGCCGGATGCGGATACTGATATCTGTATGGTAACGTTTCTTCCATAATTGAATTGTTTTTGTATTTTTACAAAGATACAAAAATTTCAAAATATTATGTAAGTTTGCAGTTTGAATTATTATTAAAATGATAACACCACCATTACTACACAAGGGCGACAAAGTCGAAATCGTAGCAACTGCAAGGAAAGTAACGCTATCCGACATTGCCAAGGGCGTTGAAATCCTGCAAAGCTGGGGACTGAAAGTTGTTTTCGCAGATAATCTTTTTGAAGAAGACAACCAGTTTGCCGGCACTGATGAAATGCGTGCAGCCGACTTGCAGAAGGCCATCAACGACAGGGACATCAAAGCCGTTTTCTGTGCCCGTGGTGGATACGGAACTGTCAGAATCATTGACAGGATTGATTTTTCAAGCCTTTTGGAGAGTCCGAAATGGATAATCGGTTTCAGTGATGTCACCGTAATCCATAATAAGCTGAACAATCTTGGCATCGAAAGTCTCCATGCTCCGATGATGACCACAATAGCCGATGCGACACCCGAAAGCAAGAATGCCCTGAGAAAAGTCCTCTTTGGCATTGATTCCGAGACCGATGAGCAACAAGGCAAATGCGAAACTATAAGCTATACCGCCACGGTGGAAACAAGCAAAACCGCAAACCGCAAAGGAACGGCAACAGGCGAAGTGGTCGGCGGCAACCTGTCAATGCTATACAGCCAAATAGGCAGCGACAGTGACATAAACACCATCGACAAGATTCTCTTCATTGAAGACCTTGACGAATACCTCTACCACATCGACAGGATGATGATGAGTCTTAAACGGTCAGGAAAACTTGAACACCTAAAGGGGCTCATCGTCGGTGCATTCAGCGACATGCACGACAATACCGTCCCGTTCGGCAAAACCGCAGAGGAAATCATCATGGATGCGGTAAAAGACTACGACTACCCTGTCTGCTTCAACATGCCTTTCGGACATATCAGCAACAACATGCCGATAACATTAGGCAGAAAAGTGACAATGAATGTCGGTGACAAAGAAGTAAGCCTCAACTTCGAGGACAAAGGTGCCGGAACCGACAGGAAAGCACAGTTCAAACAGTTCTCGGTTTCGGTTATGTGGTTCATCATTTTCTTTGTAATTGCAGTACTCTTAGGATTTTTAGCCAGATATATTTTAAACAATTAATACCCGAAAATATGAAAAAATCATTATCAGTATTCGCAGTGTTTCTCGTTTTCCTTGCAATGGGATTCGGAGATGCTGCCAACCAGTTGGTTTCCATTGTTCAGGAAGCATTTCATGTAACACCTTTCACCGCATCGTTCGTATCATTGTTCGGCATGATAATGTTTGGCATACTGTCAGTGCCTACAGGCGTCATGCAGTCGAAAATAGGCAAAAAGAAGATGCTTGTCATAGGGCTGATAGTATTTCTGTTAGGTGCGGTTTTACCTGCAATGGCCTTCAGTTTCCCGATGATACTTGCAGCCGTGATGCTCATGGGAGCCGGTGCCACGATTCTACAGGTGGCAGGCAATCCTCTCATGAAGGATGTCTCCGCAGAAGGGAAATACTCCAGCAACCTGTCGTTTGCACAGTCGGTAAAAGCCATTGGAACGCTATCCACATCCCTGATAATCGCCCTTGTAGGCACTTACCTCATGAAACACAGCTGGTTCCGCATTGAAAACACAGGAAGCGAGCCAATCAATGCCGGATTCAGAATCCTGTTCCCGATTTTTGCAGCCATACTGCTGATAACCTTAATCATGGTTGCCGTTTATGTCCCCAACAATAAAAATTCGGACGAGAAGCCGACAACCATTGGAAAATGTATCGCAGCACTTGGAAACTCATATATTCTGATGATGTTCTTCGGCATTTTCTTCTACTGCGGTGCCGAAGCCTCCATGTTCGGCAGAATCCCGTCAATACTGTCGGAGAACGCAAACATTGCCCCTTCAACCGGCAATATTGTCCTGATAATCGCCTTATTCATAGGAAGATTCCTCGGCGGCATCGTCCTCAGAAAGATGAAGCCCAACACATTCCTTTTCATCACGATAGCAGTGTCAGCCATCGGCAACATTCTGCTGTTCATGCCGTACAATCCTGTGACCACATGGCTGAGTTTCATACTGATTGGCATAGGTTTCGCCAACATTTTCCCATTGATATTCTCTATGTGCATCGAACGTTATCCGAACCTGTCGAATGAGATTTCAGGACTGATGACCACAGCGATAGTCGGAGCAGCATTTGTTCCGCTGCTCACAGGGCTTGCCGCCAATGCAAATCCGCGCTACGCCTTCATTGTAACGTTAGCCTGCTTGGCATATATCACGTTCGTGGCAATAATGAACACGAAGAAGGCAAAAAACTGATGCTCTGTAAATATACGGGCACATCCTCTCATAGAGGGGTCGCCATGCTCAAGGCTTTAGAGGAGACTGACGCGCTTCCTGTGTCACAATGAGTTGGAATGGAGATTATTATGTTTGGCGGACAGTAATGACTGATTATCCGAACAAATGCCTGAAAGCCTCATCAACGCGGTTGACGGGGATTATTTCAATGGTTGAATTGTGTCGGTTTAGTTTTTCAATACCATATCCTGATACAAGCATACGCTTGAAACCGATTTTTTCCGCTTCGGAAAGACGTTTTTCAATGTGCGTGACCGGACGTATTTCTCCGGAAAGTCCGATTTCGCCTGCAAAACAACAGTCGTGGTCAAGCGGTATGTCAACTGTCGATGACAATATTGCACATACGACCGCAAGGTCTATCGCAGGGTCGTCAACCTTTATGCCACCTGTTATGTTGAGAAACACATCCTTCGATGCAAGTTTGAAATTGCAGCGTTTTTCAAGGACTGCAAGAAGCATGTTGAGTCTCCGGTAATCAAACCCGGTGGTTGTACGCTGCGGCACGCCATACGCCGCAGTGCTCACAAGTGCCTGAATCTCAATTATTATCGGGCGCATACCCTCAAGAGTGGCAGCCAAACAGATGCCGCTGAGATTCTCAGTGTTCTTGGATATGAGAACTTCTGACGGATTTGAGACTTCGGTAAGACCATTCTGCTGCATGAGATATATTCCAAGTTCCGAGGAGGAGCCGAACCGGTTCTTTATTGTGCGCAATATCCTGTAGCCGTAATTTCTTTCACCTTCAAACATAACCACCACATCCACAATATGTTCAAGAATCTTCGGACCTGCTATCGAGCCATCTTTGGTGATATGTCCTATCAAAAACACAGGGACCTGCGATGACTTTGCATACTGCTGGAACAGAGCCGTACATTCCTTTATCTGTGAAATGCTTCCCGCCGAAGAGTCAAGACTACCGCAAAACATCGTCTGGATGGAATCGACAATCATTATGTCAGGCCGGATTTCCTTAGCCTGCTCCATTATGACATCAACATCGGTTTCATTCAGAATGTATATACTGTTCATCTCACTGTTACCGATACGGTCATAGCGCATCTTTATCTGCTGCTGGCTTTCTTCACCGCTGACATACAGTATTTTAAGTCCCGACAGTTTGACTGACACCTGTAGCATCAGCGTCGATTTCCCTATACCCGGTTCTCCGCCGACAAGCACTATGGAACCTGATACAATGCCGCCGCCCATGACCCTGTCAAACTCAGCATCGCCTGTCTTTATCCTGATTTCCTTGTCATTCAGCACTATATCCTTGATAAGCACAGGTTTGGAGCGCAGACCGGACACTACTGAATGACCTTTCCCCTTGGAAGTGTTCACCACTTCCTCAACAAAAGTGTTCCATTCGCCGCAGCTTGGGCAGTGACCGAGCCATTTAAGGCTTTCATACCCGCAATCACTGCATACGTATTTCGTCTTTAATTTACTTGCAGCCATTTTTATTAAGTATTGATGTAGTGGAATACCCTTCAAGAAGCGGCAGAATGACAACCTTACCGCCGTATGATTCCACGAAGTCGGCACCCACAACCGTATCATGGGTATAGTCACCTCCCTTGACAAGGATATCAGGCCTTACTGATTTTATAAGATTTAAAGGGGTATCTTCCTCAAAGACAATAACATAATCGACAAAAAACAATGATGCGAGCACTTTGGAACGCGCGACAGCATCGTTGACCGGACGTTGTGACCCTTTCAGCCTTCTCACTGATTCGTCGCTGTTAAGACCCACTACCAGCGCATCGCCAAGGTTGCGTGCCTTGGACAGACAGTCAATGTGACCGGCATGGATTATGTCGAAACAGCCATTAGTGAACACCACGTTATGCAGGTCGTTGCGAAACAGGCTAAACTGCTTGACTGTCAGTATTTTCCGTTGTGGTGATGGAAGAATCATGCTCTGTTTTGTTATATATCGGAAGAATAATCAGCGAAATGATGCCGGCGATAATCACGATGACAGTCTGATTTGCCCATATCATCCAGCCAAGTGCAAAGCCGACTCCGCTTTCAACACCATATAAAGAATATATTGCAGATGCGAGTACGGGGTATAATCCGATACCGCCCGGAAGGAGTATGGTGCCTATAGTGCAGAATGCCAACCCCGATATGGCGGCATCGTAGCCGAGTCCGGCAGTTTCAGGGATGCAATGGAACAGCATCTTTGACATGTACATGTAACACACCCAGATAAGCAACGAGCTGAGGATAAACATAAACGGACTTTTGACGTAAACCATTGACTTGATGCCGTCGGCAAATCCTTTTATCGTATCCACAACCTTATTCACGAACTTATTGTCTATATGATGTTTACGCACATAACGCATCCAAAGGATAACGGCTGCCAAAAGCACCACAAACACGGAGACAATGACTATCCATTTTGTCGGATTAGGGTTTTCCCCGCTGGAAACGATGTCTTTGAGGCATTTCATGGCAAGTTCCCGCTGAACGAACAAGTTGATGATGAACAGCAGGAGAAAGGTAATCATATCCACGGCACGTTCAGTTATAACGGTACCGAGTGACTTGGCAATTGGTATTTTCTCATATTTGGTAAGTATTCCGCAACGTGCGACCTCGCCGATACGCGGTATTGCAAGGTTTGCAAAATACGCTATGGAAACGCTGAATATCATATTCCACATTTTAGGCTTATATCCGAGCGGATAAAGCAGCATCTTCCATCTCCACGCACGCAGAATATGGCTCAAAACGCCGAAACCGAGTGCAGGGAGCAGCCACCAGTAATTTGCATTGCGGAAAGAATCGAACATCTGGCTTATCTCTTCAGGAGAAAGCTGACGCCAGAACAGCCATACTATAAGCACGGCTATACCTATAAAAATGACAAATCTGACAATATCCTTAAAAACACTTCTTTTTTCCATTATGCTTTATAAACGTGAAAAGCCCAAACAAAGTATATTTGTTCAGGCTTTTCATAATTCTTGTGTGCTGAAACACTACTCAGCGAGCTGAATAGCTTCCTGTGGGCATACAGCAGCGCAACTGCCACATTCAACGCATAAATCCGGATCAATCGTATAGATTGGACCCTCTGCTATTGCTTCTACCGGGCATTCGCTGATGCAGGTTCCGCAAGCAACACATTTGTCACTAATTTGATAAGCCATATTTGAATTTTTAAAATTAACGATTGCAAAATTAGTTATTTTTCATATATGTGGAAAGATTTTTGAAAAATAAAGTTTATTAATACCCATATTTATCTTTCCACCTGAATTTCAGAAATTTACGATGATCATTCTCGCGTGGGTTTTCCTGTGGGTTATACAAAACAGTGCCGCTGAGCTCTGACGGGAAAAATTCCTGGTCAACAAAATTGCCCTCAAATGCGTGAGCATACTTGTAATCCTTGCCATAACCGATGTCTTTCATCAACTTTGTAGGGGCATTTCTGAGGTGAAGCGGAACAGGCAGGTTTCCGGTCCGGCGCACCAAGTCCTGAGCAGTGTCGATGGCAACAACGGCAGAATTGCTCTTAGGTGAACAGGCGAGATAAACAACTGTCTGTGAGAGTATTATCCTTGACTCAGGCCAACCGATTTTCATAACGGCATCGAAGCATGTATTGGCAAGAAGAAGGGCATTCGGATTGGCGTTGCCTATATCTTCAGATGCGAGTATAAGCATCCTTCGGGCTATAAACTCCGGAGCCTCCCCGCCCTCTATCATGCGTGCAAGCCAGTAAAGGGCACCGTTAGGGTCACTGCCACGCATTGACTTGATAAATGCCGAGATGATATCATAGTGCATCTCACCATTTTTGTCATACAAGGCGATATTCTGCTGGATAGTATTGAGCACCAACGAGTCGGTAACCGTTATCTGTTCAAGACCGTCTTCATTGACAGTGGTTTCGCCTGACGACAGTAACTGAAGCACATTCAGCAGTTTTCGTCCGTCACCGTTGGCTATCGACAGCAGCGCCTCCGTTTCCTCGAATTTCATCACGAGTTTGTATTTGTCCTTCAGATAAGCAGCCGCCTTGTCCATCAGTTCATTAAGGTCATCATTGGTCAAAGCTTTGAGGATATAGACCTGACAGCGTGAAAGCAGAGGAGAAATCACCTCGAAAGACGGATTTTCGGTGGTGGCTCCTATCAAAGTGACTATACCTTTTTCAACTGCACTCAGCAGCGAGTCCTGCTGCGATTTGCTGAAACGGTGTATCTCATCAATGAAAAGGACGGGATTGTTTTCATATTTGGCATTGTCAAGCACACTGCGGACATCCTTTACGCCTGACTGGACGGCACTGAGCGAGTGGAACGGCCGTTTGAGGGTGTTGGCGATAATATAAGCAAGTGTCGTCTTCCCCACTCCCGGAGGTCCCCAGAAGATAATGGAAGGCAGCACACCGTTTTCCAAACTCTTGCGAATGATTGCATTCTCACCGACAAGATGCTTCTGCCCAATGTATTCATCAAGCGTCCTCGGACGCAATTCCTCGGCAAGAGGTATCGTATGCATGTTGTAATTCATCATGTTATGCTTTTCCAAGTTTAGTTTACAAAAATAGTACAATTTAATCAATTTGAAACCGACATCTTGTCAGATACATCATCCTTAAATACGCCATTTTGTCATAAAAATACCGTTGGCACAGAAGTTGCCAAAAAGAAAAATGAAACCGGCAGAGGTCCGGCAGAACAAATGAATTATTAATCTAAAAAAATAAACATCATGAAACTCGTAAAATTCAATGAACCCGTAACGTTCTCAAACTTACTTGACAATTTCTTCACCAACAGTTTTGAACCTATAGTTGAACCGAAGAAATGGACCATACCGGCAGTCAATGTCACAGACAACGAAAAGAATTATGAAATTGAACTGGCTGTTCCGGGCATGAAAAAGGAAGATTTCAACATCGACCTTGAAGACGACCTTCTCACAATCTCATGCAGCAAGAGCGAAGAGAAGTGCGATGACAAGAAGAACTACACAAGACAGGAATTCTGCTATTACAACTTCTCAAGGTCATTCAATCTTACAGATGACATTGACAGGGAAGGCATAGACGCCAAATATGAAAACGGTGTCTTGGACATCATCCTGCCGAAGAAAGACCTCAAGATTTCAAAGGCAACGAAAAAGATTGACATCAAATAAAAAAAAGGAGCCTTGAAAGCTCCTTTTTTTTATTCGATTACGCCAACTTCGTCTTTAACCCTGTTGGCCATTTCATCGTCAACCAGGATTCTGCCGCAGAATTCGCAGACGATGATTTTTTTGCGCATTTTTATATCCAATTGGCGCTGTGGCGGAATCTTATTGAAACATCCTGCGCAAGCATCACGTTCAACCTGAACGACGGCGAGGCCGTTCCTGACGCTCTTTCTGATTCTTTCATAAGCATTCAGCAGCCTGTCCTCAATATATTTCTCACATTCCTTTGACGTTTCAACGAGTTTCTTCTCCTCATTTTCAGTTTCCTTGATTATTCCGTCAAGTTCTCCCTTCTTCACGGAAAGAACGTCTTTCCTGTCGGCAAGATCATTGGTGGAAACTTCTATATTACCGTTCAAATGCTCAATTTTGGCTGTTGCTTCCCTTATTTTCTTATCGCAGAGTACTATCTCAAGTTCCTGAAATTGAATTTCCTTGGTAAGTGAATCATATTCACGGTTGTTACGGACATTATTTCTTTGTTCGTCATATTTTTTGATAAGTTCCTGGGAATTCGACTTCTTTATCTCCTGTTCCTTGATGAAAGTCTGGTCGGACTTGATTTCAGCCTTATAGTTTGAAATACGTGTTTCAAGTCCGGCTATCTCATCCTCCAAATCCTGTACTTCGAGAGGAAGTTCACCTCTTACGATTCTGATTTCATCTATTTTGGAATCTATAACCTGGAGTTTGAAAAGAGATTCAAGTTTCTTCTCTATCGACACATCACTTTCAGTAACGACCGAATGGGAATGGCCTGAGTTGTCGATAACAACTGCTTCACCCATAATAACCTGATTCTCATTCGCTTCTTCCTCGGCCTTGTCTGACTTTTTGCTTCTTGTCCTCTTGACAGGCTTTTCAGAAGCCTGTTCAGCCTCAGCATCTTTCACCTTAGAAGCAGATTTAGTCCTTGAGGATGCGGATTTTTTCTTTGCATCAGCAGTTTCTTCCGCCGCAGGGTTTTCCTCAGGTTCAATTTCTTTGGTTTTTGCAGTCTTTTTTACTGTTCTCTTTTTAGGGGTCTCCTCCTGCGCCCCAGTCTCAGTAGTGTTTTCTATTTGATCCTCAGATTTTTTACTCTTTGCCATAATACATGTATTCTAAATTTTGCAAAATTAATTTATTTTTCCGAATTACACGCTTTTGCCATCAACATTTATCTCCTTTACAAATAAATTTCAAGCAAAAAATTGAAAATTAAAATAATAAGTTTAACTTTGCAACAAATTAGCAGTCATGGCTGACACAAAATTATATCTTTTTCCTTTATCTTTGCTCTATGGGGCGGGAATCCGCATTAGGAATTTCGCCTACAAAGTGGGTATTTGCAAGGAAATAAGCTTTGACAATGTAGCTGTAATCGGTGTAGGCAACCTGTCTGTGGGCGGAAACGGGAAGACTCCCATGGTCGAATATTTGGTGGAACATTTTTCCGACAAATACAAAACCGCAATTTTAAGCAGAGGATACGGACGCAAGACCAAAGGATTCAGAGTCTGTAAAACCACCGACACTTATAGGGAAATAGGTGACGAACCTCTGCAATATGTGTGCAAGTACTCGAATGTTCATGTCGCAGTTCATGAAAACAGGATTCACGGCATCAACAATATAATGCAACAATTTCCTGACACCCAGCTGATTATACTTGATGACTCCTTCCAACACAGAAGGGTAAAACCTGCGCTCAACATACTGATGACAAACTTTTATCATCCGTACAACAATGATTTTCTTCTTCCTGCAGGAACGCTTAGAGAACACATATCCAACTCCAACCGCGCTGATATAATAGTTGTCACAAACTGCGACAAGGTAATGTCACCTATTCTTGCAAGAGACTTGCGCAATTCATTGAAAGTTACTGAAAGTCAAGATCTTCTATTCTCACATATCAAATACAGCGACATCGTGCCAGTTCCCAACAGTTTGGCTGAAAGCACACCGCAGGTTATCGACAAGAAATACTGTACCGCAATAGTATTTTCAGGAGTCGCACAGAGCTACCCCTTTGTCCACAAAGCAAAAGACCTCTTCAACGACATTGACGTGCTTGAATTTAAAGACCATTACGAATATACCGTGAATGACCTGAAGAAAATCAAGAAGATGTATGACGACAACTACGGCAACAAAAAGTTCATACTGACCACAGAGAAGGATATGAGACGTTTGCAAACACCTGAACTTCTGCCGATAATAAAGACCATGCAGCTTTATTACCTGCCCATAAAGCCCGAATTCAGTTTCGATGGGGACAAGATAATCGAAAAGAGGATAGGCGAATTAATCGCTAATCACTAAGGCACAAGCACTTCCCAAGTATATTTGTCCGGTTTGTCAAGGTGATATCTCCTATAATTAAAAGGAATGGCCGCTGCCGATGCCGCCGCAACAGAACCGGCGATTATGAACCCTGACTTCGAACTGTAACCGGTACCGGAAATAAGATTGTTAAGCTCTGTCAGCCCTACATATCCCAAACCGGCAATAATACCCACCTCCTCAACTCTTATAAGCATATTGCGAGGAACGAAAACAGTCTTGATTTTTGCAAGTTCCACCTCTTCATCATAATTGATGATGATGGTTTCCTCATTGATGACGGTTATCTTTCCTGAGGTTTTTCTTACATATCCGTTATTGTCGAAATAGGTGAATTTAATATTGCTGCCTGCATAATAAAGCGCCATCTTCTTGTTTCCGAATTTCCTCACCAACAGCGCATTCTGTGAAAAAGAACTGACACAGGAGAGAAAAAAAAAGACAGTCAGAATTATACGCAAAAATGTTTTCATCACCATAAAAATTCAGTCCCCAAAGATAATACATTTTTTATAATGGATTATTAAGAAAAAATATTCTATCTTTGTGCCTCAAAACTTTAGATTGCTTTAATGGGCTTATCGAAAGACAAATATTATTTCGCATCTGACTTTCACTTCGGAATTCCTGACGACAAGACGTCATTGGAACGCGAACGACTGATTATTGAATGGCTGGACGACATCAAGGCAGATGCCAAGGAAATATACATCTTAGGTGACGTGTTCGATTTCTGGTTTGAATATTCAAAAGTTGTTCCCAAAGGATTCATAAGGATTCTTGGAAAAATGATTGAAATAATAGAAGGCGGAACACCCATTCACTTGTTCAAAGGAAATCATGATTTATGGGCCTTCGGCTACCTTGAAAAGGAAATCGGCCTGACATGCCACAGCAAACCTGAGACTATCATGTTGAATGACAAGAAAATACATCTTGGTCATGGTGACGGGCTCGGTCCTGACGACGTGGTTTACAAACTTCTGCTGAGATTCTTCAGGGGACCCGTAAACCAGCTACTGTTCCGCTGGATTCATCCTGATCTGGGAATCCGGATAGGTCTTATGTTTTCCAAAAAGCACAGGTATATCAAACGGCACCAGTCGGGCAAGGATGACAATATCGTCATTAAAAACGAACTGCTGTACAAATACGCCTCCTCTTATCTGAAAAAAGACGACAGCATAGACTATTTCATATTCGGGCACAGACACATCCCCATAGACACCGGCATCGGAAACAGCCGGCTCGTCATATTGGGTGACTGGATGATTCACAACACCTACGGAGTACTTGACAGCGACGGTAATTTCCAACTTAAAAAATACAAATAAAATTCAACAAACATGATAAAATCAATTTTAGACAACGACTTTTACAAATTTACGATGCAGAAAGCAGCGATAAATTTATTCCCGAGGGCAATAGTCCGCTACCAATTCACCAACAGAGGCGGCACAAAGTTCCCGGACGGATTCGACAAACTGTTAAAAGAGCAGATTGACGAAATGAGAAAACTGAAACTGACAAAGGAAGAGAAAGACTTCATACTGAGAAGATGCTACTTCCTCGATCCGGCATATATCGACTTCCTTGCAGGATACAGATTTGACCCGAGCGAAGTTTCAATCAAGCTGCAAGACGGCGATCTGTCAATATCAATCGAAGGCCCGTGGTTTAGGACTATTCTGTGGGAGGTTCCTCTGCTCGCATTGGTTTCGGAATTGTACTTTCAGGTGGCAAAAATCCCGAAATACCCGGATGAGAAAATCAGACAAATTGCTGAAGAAAAGATGAATTTATATGACTCATTAGGCATTAAGGTTTCAGACTTCGGAACAAGAAGACGTTATTCCTATTATAATCAGGACATTATCATTGACACTTTGACAAAGCACAGCGACAAGTCGTTTGTCGGCACATCAAATGTACATTTTGCCCAGAAATACAATACAACCCCGATAGGCACACAGGCTCACGAATGGTTTATGTTCCATGCAGCGAAATACGGCTTCAAAATGGCCAACAAAATAGCGCTGGAACACTGGATTGACATATACAGGGGAGATTTGGGAATTGCCCTGTCGGACACTTTCACGACAGACCTGTTCTTCAGATTCTTCGACACCAAATTCGCAAAACTGTTCGACGGAGTTAGACACGACTCAGGGGAGCCGCTTGTATTTGCAGAAAAAGCCATCAACCATTACAAAAAACTTGGAATCGACCCTTTCTTGATAATTTCAATAATAAAATAAAAGATATATATAAGGATTCAAAATACTTAAATCAATTACAGGTGTCAAAAACAAATCTTGAATTTAACAGAATATTTTTTCAAAAGACTTTAAAAGAAATATTTACAGATAATATTACTTCAAAATGGAAAATTAAAGGAAAAGAACATAATAAAAGGATAATTAATAATTTATTAAATGAAGAAGATGAAACAAAACGAATAATATTTGAAAAAATTTTAAATTCAACATTTTTAGATTTATTGAAATATTTAAGAGGAAGAAAAGAAGGTTTGGAATATTTCAAAGGATTAAAATTTGATGAATTAATGTGGTCGAAAATAATAAAAGATGAAAAACACCTAATTATTTAATTCAATAAAAATGTTTTGATTATTTCTGAATCTTTTAATTTATTATTATTTAATTAAGTACAAATTAATTATTTTTTTGAATTGTTTTTTTCATATTACTAATTAAATTTATTAATTTTTTATTTAAGATC
>CALFIZ010000275.1 GCA_937877575.1 uncultured Marinilabiliales bacterium
GAATCTTTCATTCAGACCGATGCTGCCGTAAACATGGGTAACAGTGGTGGAGCACCCATTCGCCCACCTTTGCCTTGTCTGAATCGCCATAAACCAAATACGGCAAACCGCTCTCGTTAATCTTAAGCAACGCAAGGTCGGAAGAAGGATCGGTACCTATGACAGTGGCTTTGTATGACCGCTTGTCGTTCAATGTGACTTCAACACTGATGGCATCTTCCACCACATGGTTGTTAGTGACAATATATCCATTGCTTGAAATAATGACACCGGAACCTGTTGCAATTACAGGAGCCGAACCACGGCCACCATAACCGAACAGCCATGGGAAATAATAATCAAAAGAATTGCCAACCTGTTCAAATTCAGTCTTAATATGAACTACAGCGGGAACACTTTTCTCAGCAGCAGAAACGAGGTCAACGTAACCGGTCTGCGCAGCAACATTTGCCGAAACAACAGCAAATATTGATAAAAACACAAATTCCAATACTCTCTTTTTCATACTTTTATTTATTCAATTTCTACGCTGCCTCGACTCGAAACGAAACAGCAAATATAATACATTTTTTAATACTTCTCCTAAACGTGAAAAAAAATATTTTGTTATGGCAAACCCGTTAAATGATGTTAAGGAATTGCTATATTTGCACTGCAAAAACCGTGTTTTTTTATGATTTACACTTTTTTTAAATACCAATGCTGCGGAAATGACTTTATAATTCTCAATTCATCTGCAACGATTCCTACAAAAAACATAGTCAGACTATGTGACAGAAGATTCGGAATCGGTGCCGACGGGCTGATAGCAGCCAATAAAAACAAAGAAGGCGGTTTAGACATAAAGTTCTATAATTCAGACGGTTCCACCGATACGCTCTGCGGTAACGGAAGTCTTTGCTCCATTGATTTCGCATATAAAAATCTCAACCTGACAAATTTTACCTTAAACGCTTCTGACGGCAAACACAGTTTCATAACAGACCTCGATTCAAATCACTCTGTCAGATTTCATGATTGCCTGCCTCCGATCTTCCACAACATTGATATTGAGCCGAATATAAATTTGGAAAACAAAAAATCTGTAAGAGGTTATTTTGTCAATACAGGCAGTCCGCATTTTGTCATATTTTTGGACAACATTGACAAAATTGACATTATGTCAGCCGGAAGTTATTTCCGAAATAACCTGAACATAAATCCGGAAGGATGCAACGTGGATTTCGTGAAGATAATCAGTCCTGATGAACTGTCACTGCGCACATTCGAACGCGGAGTGGAAGGCGAAACGCTCGGATGCGGCACAGGTTCGGTAGCCACGGCAATTGCCTATACCAAATATGCTAACGACTCTGCCGAAAGCAAAAGCATAACACTGCACAATAGGGGCGGCAAACATTGCGTTTCTTTTATAAACAAGGGAAAATCTTACACCGATGTCTATCTGAAAGGACATCCTGAAATGGTTTTCAACGGGACAATCAAATTATGATAAGCGGTAACAATATATTTATCAGAGCATTGGAAACCAATGACGTGGATTTCATATACAATCTTGAAAACGATGTTGAAATATGGAAGTATGGAACCACGATAACGCCTATATCCAAAGACAACATTAAAGGTTTCATACATAATTCAAACACCTACGATATATACACGCTCAAACAATTGCGCCTGATAATCTGCCGCAAAACCGACCGTCAGGCCATAGGCTGCATCGACATCACCGACTTCAACCCGAAAAACAGAAGAGCTACCATAGGTATCGTCATAATAAAGGATGAACAACATAAAGGCTATGCCGACGAAGCATTGGGGACAGTCTGCGATTACGCCTTCAACATTCTAAACCTCAATCAGTTATACTGTGAAATTGCTGACAACAATTACAACAGCATAAAGTTATTCACACACAACGGTTTCAAACTGTGCGGCACTAAAAGAAACTGGATTATAACCGACAACGGATGGCAGGACGTTTCATTTTATCAGAAATTAAACACCATCACACCATGACCTCAAAGACAAAAAGTATCATTAGATACGTCACAATAATATTACTCGCACTTGTAATTGTAGCAGGAGTGTTTGTTTACATCATGTATAACACTCTCATGAAACCCAACACCAACCTCAAGGAGCGGGTTACATATTCTCTGTACATTCATTCTGATGCCATCTTCGATGATGTGGTTAAGACGCTGGAAGATGACTCCGTGCTGCTCAACATCAATTCATTTGTCAATGTGTCGAAGCGTCAGGAGTATGACAACAATATCAAGCCGGGCAGATTCCTAATCCACGAAGGGATGAATAACCGCCAGATAGTGAGAGTGCTTTCCGGCGGGTTACAGTCACCTGTGAAAGTGACATTTTCGTATTCCCGCTATCTTGAAAACATTGCATCAAAGGTCTCCAAACAAATAGAGGCCGATTCGATTTCAATAATGAACAAATACAACGACAACTCCTTTATAAAATCATTGGCTATCGAAGGGCGCAGCAAATACACTTTGGTCGTTCCGAACACGTATGAATTCTATTGGAACACTTCAGCAGAAGGTTTCTGGAAGAGGATGAAACTCGAGAGCGACAAATTCTGGAATGAAAGCCGTCTCAAAAAAGCTGAAATGACAGGCCTTACCGTTGACGAGGTTGTGATTCTGGCCTCAATAGTGGAGATGGAAACAAGCAAGAACGATGAAAAGGCGCGTATTGCGGGTGTATATATGAACCGTCTGAAGAAAGGTATCCCCTTGCAGGCCGACCCTACCCTTGCCTATCTCATCGACTGGAATGCAAATAGGATTCTAAACCAGCACAAGCAGATTGATTCACCGTATAACACCTACATGTACAAAGGTCTGCCCCCCGGACCAATC
>CALFIZ010000276.1 GCA_937877575.1 uncultured Marinilabiliales bacterium
TCCGGCTTCGATCACTTCGAGTTCGAACTCATGAGGGTCCGGTACATCAGCTGCGTTGATGGTAAAGATAGCCTTACGGTCGAAAAGGAATGAAAGTGAGCCGTTTTTGCCCAAGCTGCCATTGTGTTTTGTGAATATGGAGCGGACATTGGCGATAGTTCTCTGAGGATTGTCGGTTGTACAGTCAACAAAGATGGCAATTCCGTGAGGGCCGTAACCTTCGTATGAAACTTCGGAGAAGTTTGCGCTGTCTTTGTCCTTACCTTTGCTTATGGCTCTGATAATGTTGTCTTTAGGCATACTGATGCTCTTAGCATTAGTGATAGCCATTCTTAATCTTGGGTTGGAATCCGGATCTGCACCGCCCTCTTTAACAGCTACGGTAATCTCCTTGATAATCTTTGAAAAGGCTTTGGAACGCTTTGCATCGTTTGCGCCTTTTTTTCTCTTAATGGTTGACCATTTATTATGTCCTGACATATAACTTAAATTTAAATTGTTATTAGAATCGGTTAATACTTTTATGCTTGACCGGTTGGACCTCCGAACGGAACCGTAAACTGGTTGCTGTTTGTGTCAGAGACTTTGCCGTGTGTCTGCTCATATTTCTGCATGTTATCTTCCAAAGCCTTCATAAGTCTTTTGGCATGTTGAGGTGTCAAGACAATTCTTGATTTGACTTTTGCCTTAGGCATGTTAGGCATTATCTTCAGAAAATCTATGATGAATTCTGTATTTGAATGAGAGATTATTGCCAGATTGGAATAGATACCTTCTGCAACATCGTCACTCATTTCAATGTTAATTTGTTGTTTATTTTTTTCTTCCATAATTATTGCTGGTTAAGTTCTTCGATAGTTGTGGTTGATTCTGGCAATTCATCTGCATTATATCCGTTTTCTTCCTGTACGAAGTCTTCGGAAGTGATGTTGATGATGTTGTCTTCGATTATTTTTTCTTTTTCGTTTTCATCGAGTTCATCCCTCAGAGTTTCAAGTGTTTCTTTAGGTGCAACCCGGATATTGTTGTAAGAACGCAGTCCGGTGCCGGCAGGAATCTTGTGACCGACGATGACGTTTTCCTTCATGCCGAGCAGATAGTCAGTTTTTGCTCTGATAGATGCTTCTGTGAGGACCTTGGTTGTCTCCTGGAAGGATGCTGCGGAAATCCAGCTTGATGTTTGAAGTGATGCTCTTGTGATACCTTGAAGCATTTGCTTTGCCGTTGCCGGTTTTGCAGCTCTTGATGTCATCAGTTTCAAGTCTTTACGTTTCAGGTTGGAATTCTCTTCCCTAAAATCTCTTGCGCTGACAATTTCGCCTGCTTTGAATTTCTGGGAGTCTCCGGCATCAAGTATTACGTGACGTCCGAACAGCCAGTCGTTCTCTTCGTTGAATTCAGTACGGTTGACTATGTCTTCCTCAAGGAACTTTGAATCGCCGGATTCATCAATCTCAACTTTACGCATCATCTGTCTCACTATGACTTCAAAGTGCTTGTCGCTGATTTTCACATCCTGCATACGATAGACTTCCTGGATTTCATTCACGATGTATTCCTGAACTTTCATAGGACCCTTGATGGCAAGGATGTCTGCAGGGGTCATCAGACCTTCTGACAGAGGAGTACCTGCCTTTACGTAGTCCATTTCCTGTGCAAGAATCTGTTTGGATGTGGGAATCAGATATTTTCTCACATCGCCTGTCTTTGAAGTGATGACGACTTCGCGGTTGCCGCGTTTAGGTTTCTTGCTGAATGAGACGGTACCGTCGATTTCGGATACGATTGCAGGATCCGACGGGTTACGTGCCTCAAAGAGTTCGGTGACACGTGGAAGACCGCCTGTAATATCACTTGCCTTACCTTTCTGTTCTTTTGGTATCTTGGCAAGGATGTCACCTGCTTTAACGATTGAATCTTCTTCAACTTCAATGTGAGCACCGATAGGCATGTCAAAGCGTTTGATGATTTCACCTTCAGGGCTTACAATATTGATTGCAGGAGTTTTCAGCTTCTGTTTGCTTTCTATGATAATCTTCTGGGTGAAGCCTGTTACTTCATCCATTTCGGATTTCATGGTGATGCCTTCCAAAATGGATTCATAAACGACCCTGCCTACGACATCTGTGTATATGTCGGTGTTGAATGCATCCCAGTCGCAGATTAAATCGCCCTTCTTGACTTTGTCGCCTGATTTGAAGAACAGTCTTGAACCGTATGGGATCAAAGTGTTGGTAAGGACAATGCCTGTGTTTTCATTGATAATCTTCATTTCACCTGCACGGCCTATAACGCGGTGGAATTGTTCGCCATTCTTATTGACGTAAGGTATGTAGCGGAGTTCCTCGAATTCGATGATGCCGTCATAGTTGGCTTCGAGTTTTGCATCGATACCGACGTTACGTGCGGAACCACCGGTGTGGAATGTGCGCAGTGTCAACTGGGTACCAGGTTCACCGATTGACTGTGCGGCAATTACGCCGACAGCTTCACCCATCTGAACCATCTTCGATGTCGCAAGGTTACGTCCATAACATTTTGCACATACACCTCTCTTGGATTCACATGTAAGAACTGATCTGATTTCAAGTTCCTCAATACCTGATTCTTCAATCAGTTTTGCATATTTTTCGGTTATTTCCTCACCGGCTTTGAGAATTATCTCACCGGTCTTCGGATTTTCTATGTCGTGAAGAGTCACACGACCTATGATTCTGTCGCTGAGAGATTCGATGATGCTGTCGTTTTTCTTCAGGGCTGTTATTGTAATTCCTCTGAGGGTTCCGCAGTCCTCTTCGGTTATGATACAGTCGTGGGCGACATCAACCAGACGTCTTGTAAGGTATCCGGCATCAGCTGTCTTCAAGGCTGTATCGGCAAGACCCTTACGGGCACCGTGGGTTGAGATGAAGTAATCGTGGACTGACAGGCCTTCC
>CALFIZ010000277.1 GCA_937877575.1 uncultured Marinilabiliales bacterium
TCTTCCGATCTCGGGCATCGTCTCGCTGCCTGCGGTCTTCACCGGCAGGCCGAGGCCAAAGTAGGCATTGTGGCGGTATTTGGCGTTGCTGCCTGTCTCCGAGGGCACGAGCCTGTTCTCGTCGTAGTATTCAATACTGACAGCATCGCCGGGTATCCCGCCTTTGTCGGTACGGACGTGCAGTGCGGCCCAGGGCTTGAAGAGGTCGGCACTGAGGGTGGGGGTATACGAGGCGGTGTAGCCGTCGAGGTGTACCACAAGGCTGTTGCCTTCCGCCACGGGGAACGAAAGCGACGAGAGGGTGTCGAAGACGGTGAAGGTCTTCTTGCCGTAGCGCACTATGCTGCCGTCGGGACGCACCTCTTTGTAGAATATGGGCTTGTGGAAGACGGTCTGCAGCGGTGTGATGCGGACTGTATTGCTGTCTTCGGTGAAGCGGAAGGTAGGTGCCGCTGTTTGGCGTTCGCCGACGAAATACGATGCCTGCGGCACTCCGTAGCCAAAGGCGTAGTCGCAGTAAGGGTAGAGGTCGGCGCTCTGCTCAATCATGCGGAACATCTCCATGGCCGTCTTGCCTGGCGACGCCTGCCAGGCACAGGCGGCGAAACCGGCCACCAGGGGGCAGGAGAAGCTGGTGCCGTGGACGTAGTGGGTGGCGTGGTCGTTAGGGACATTCGCCGTGCGGGCATAGCCGAAGGCACAGACGTTGGGCTTCTGCCGTCCGTCGGCACTGGGGCCGTAGCTGCTGAACGATATGTGGTTGTAGTTGCGGATACTGTTCTCTATGCCTCCCACGCAGAGCACGCTGTCGGCATCGCTGGGGGTGATGATAGTCTTCCACTGCCTGTCGTCGGCTTCGTTGCCCGCCGAGTTGCACACCAGCATACCCTTGCGAGCCGCAAGGTTGCCTGCCTTGGCGACATAAGAGGTGCCGTCCATGTCGGTGGTGTAGTGGCGCTCCTTGCCGTAGCCCAGCGAACTGTTGATGAGGTCGGCACCGTTCTTGTCAGCCCATTCCACAGCCTGTTCCCACCAGACTTCCTCTTTGAAAGGTTCAGAGTTGACTTCAGTGCGGGCGAGCAGAAACTCAGCGCCTGTTGCCAAGCCTAATTTTCTGCCGTCCTTGATGCCTGCAATGCAACTCAGCACCATGGTGCCGTGAGAGTTCCAGCCATAGACGTCCTCACGATGGTTCGGGAAATTGTATGTGCTTATAATTTGGTGATTGTCACGCAGATGCTGAAAGGCCACGTGCTTGTCCACGTATGGGAAACCACCGTCTAAGACTGCTATGCGAAGTCCCTTTCCATCAATGCCCTTGTCAATAAAATGCTGTCCGCCCATACGGATGACCTGGGCGGTGAGGATGCCTTTGTCGGCGAGGATTTCCAACCCTTCTTCAATGTCGGCATTATATGTTTCATTGGATGCGAGAATGCAGTCGGAACTGATTGGTTCAACATTTTTGACAAAGCTGAGATTGCGGATGATTTCGATGTTTTCATCGGTTGCCATGATACCCATTGCGTTGAGCCAGCGTGATTCGCCGACAACTTCTTCCGACAAGCTGCCGATTTCATCTGCGTAACTCCGGTTGAGAGGGTAGTTGCTGATGTCGTACAGCGATGCACCGCATTTTTCATAACGTTCGATTGCCTTGCTGTCGAAATATGTGTATGGATCGAACTCAGTGCCGTTCTTGTCTGTCAGGAAAATCCAATAGCATTTCGGTTGTGCGATTGCTGCTGCCGAAAGCAGTGTGGTGATGGCTATTAATAATAATTGTTTTTTCATATTTCTTCGTATTCGTATCTGACTGTTTCAATTTCTTTGCGTTGCAGTTCAGGAGCGATGGTGGTGGTTACAGAACGCACTATCCGACCATTTTCGTACTCCCTGTCAGCCGACTGTAAAACGTTACCTTTGTTGTCGGTGATGCTGAAATGACTGATGCGGTCGATTTCATTATATTCGTAATTAAAGGTTATAGTCCTATCGCGCTCTTTGCGTACGGTCTTGACAATCAAGTCTTTGTCGTTGTATTCGTTTTCCTCTATGCTGTCGATGCGCTTGTATTCGTTGTATGATATTGTCTTAATTTGACGGTTCTTTTCATCGTAGGTGTTATCAGTTTCCAACACATTGCCTTCAAGGTTTGTGTAAAAAACCTTTGTTATGTTGCCGGCATTGTCGTATTCGTTCTGCTGATTTGGAGACCTTTTGCAGTCTTCATCTTCATATTCTATATTGACGAGGTTTGTCCCATTGTAAGTATAGACAAGTTTTTCGGTGATCTCATTATCGGTATCGTATGATATTTGTCTGATTCTGAGACCGTTAGAATCGTATTCGTTGACGATGCGCTCCTCGAATCCTTCTTCGTAGAGATGCCGTTCCTCTATGAGATTTTCACCTTCATAAGTGTATTTGGAATTGTCAATGACCTCACCGTCTTCTATTCGCAGTTCGCTTACAATCTGGTTTTTGTCATTATATTCAGCCTTGTATTCGTAATTCATTTCTCCTTCGGCGTCATAATGATTTTCCGAAAGCAGGTTTCCGTTGTCATCATTTACCGTTTCGGAATAAAGGTATTCATTTGTTGTGTCGTTGAGTTCTCCATCGAAATAGACCTCCACGGCACGGTACGTTTTTATCTTAATCATAGTTATCGTCTTTCGTCTTTCGTCCTTCGTCTATCGTCTTTCGTTTATCGTTTATCGTTTATCGTCTTTCGTTTATCGTTTATCGTTATTTATGCCTCAAGTCTTAATTTAAGGTCATTCACAACGTTCATGAAATTGATGAATGCATCGTATGGTGAATTATACGGTGAGAACTGATGTTGAATGGCATCTTTTATGACGAAAAGTTTTGTACACATATACAGCAGATTGTCAACAGATTGGATAAACAGGAAATCCTTTTTGATTTCAGGGTCTTCGCATTTTGCCACTTTGTCGGTGAGGTCATAGAGTTTGTGGAATGCTTCCGTCTGCAGTTCGTTGCCAAGCCATGCTGATGTGTCCTTTTCCTCATCGGCCCACGTCATGTTGTACGGGACGTTGAGTGGTGCGGCAGGGGCTATCAGTTTGGTTATTTCTGAGGGAGTAGCCATGAACATCTGGTCGTTGCTGATGATGCGGCGGATTAGATCTTCTATGAAATCCATAATGCCGGTGTCAGCGGAATAGTAGTCGCCGAATGTTTCGTATTCGAGGGCGAGAGTAAGGCATTTGCCTTTTACGAGGCAGCGGTTGACCCAGCCCATGAATTTTTCGGCGGTAAGCGGCCATTCATTCCAGTTTTTATTGTCGAAGCGGAATGATATGTCATCGCACAGTCCGCAGGTTCTTGTCAGCAGTTTGAGTTTCGGATTGGAGGCGCTGTAATAGACGTTTTCAGCAGGTTTCCATCCGAGGATGTGCCGTGCGCCTTCGATGATGGCGGTGTCATAGCCCAGTTTCAGAATCTGTTCCGTCAAATCGTCATTATAGAGTAATTGTGTGTTTTTGAATGCTTTAGGTCTTATTCCGAATGTTTCTTTAATGAGCTTGTTTTCCATTTTCACCTGTTCCATGAAGAGTTTTTTGTTGATAATGGAAGAGAATGAAAAATTATATGGTTGTGACAGAAGCTCAACATTACCGGTTTTGACGAGTTTCTGGAAACTCTCAAGGACATCCGGAGCGAACCATTTCATTTGTTCGATGGTTGTGCCGGAGATGGACAGGCTTATTTTTACGTTGTCGCCGAATTCATCTATAAGCCTCATGAGCAGATTGTTCATCGGAATATAGCATTGTGCGCCGACTTTGGTCACAGTCATCTTGTTAAGATAATCGTTGTAGTAGTCGTGGTTAACTCCGATGTCAAAAAATCTGTATGTGCGTAGTCTTATTGGTTGGTGTACTTGGAAGAAAAGGCATATAGGTTTCATAATGATAGTTTATTTTAAGATGCTATTGTAAACGTTAATAATTTTTTCTGCGGCATTTTCCCATTTCATATTGTCGATTTCGATTTTGCCGTATTTTTTATACATTTCACTAAGAGTGTCATAATGAAGTAGAGCATAGATGCAGTCTGCCATTGCATTAACATCCCAAAAATCCACTTTTAGAGCGTGTTCGAGGACTTCGGAGACGCCCGACTGTTTGGAGATGACGACAGGTACGTTGAGACTCATGGCTTCAAGTGGAACAAGACCAAAAGGTTCTGATACTGAAGGCATTACAAATACGTTGCTCATTGCGAACATTCTGTCAACCTGTTCTCCCCTTAAAAATCCTGTGAAATGGAAGTTGTCGGAAATGCCGAGCTTTGCGACATATTTCACCAGACCCGGCATCATATCACCGGTGCCTGCCATGACGAAGTGAACGTCTTTGTCGCGTTGGAGAATAAGATTGGCCGCATCGATGAAATACTCAGGCCCTTTCTGATAGGTGAGACGTCCGAGGAAGGTCACGAACTTGGTGTCGAAGTTTTTCTTGAATTTGGAGACATCAGTCGGGCTTGTGGTGATGGCATTGTGGACGGTGAAGACCTTTGAAGCGTCAATGCCGTATTTGCTGATGACTGTGTTTGCTGTGAGGTTGCTGACTGCGATTACGCGGTCGGCGTTCATCATGCCGCTGCGTTCGAGGTCATAAACTATGGTGTTGATGTTGTCACCGGAGCGGTCGAATTCGGTGGCATGAATGTGACATACGAGAGGTTTGCCTGAGACTTTCTTGGCTGCAATGCCTGCAGAGTAGGTCAGCCAGTCGTGGGCGTGTATGATGTCGAAATCATATAGTGTTGCTATCTTGGCGACGACTATGGCATAGCGTGCAACCTCTTCGTATAGTGTTTTTCCATAGCCGCCTGCAAACTGATATTTCCGTGAAAAGACCGGATTATCGTGTGCAACAGTGTCTTTGTTGATTTTTTCGTAGTATTTCTCATATTCTTCAGGACCTGCGTATGGAATTAGGCTGGAATCGACTTCAATATAGGTCATTGAATTGATGACATCTTTGTATTCCTTTTCGTATATATCGACTTCGACATCGCTGGCGTTGACTATATCAGCCACCGTTCTGTCTTCGTCGCCATACGCTTTGGGTGTTACAAAGATAACATCCGCACCTTTGGCTTTCAGACCTTTAGCCATTCCATAGCAAGCCGTTCCAAGACCGCCTGTTATATGAGGGGGAAATTCCCATCCCAACATTAAT
>CALFIZ010000278.1 GCA_937877575.1 uncultured Marinilabiliales bacterium
ATAAAAACGAAAAAAAGTAACCGCCAATAGCTTTTCCTAGGAGCTGGCGGTTCTTTTTCTGCCTTCGAATTGGGAGCGACCGTCTACTGGTGCGCCCTTGCTTATTTTTATGATAACACATTCCGGAACTTTTGTCAAGGGTTTTCCGGAAATTTTTTATGCAAATCGTATTGACTGTATTCCCCAAATATGTTATAATGGAAAAAATATCATTTGGAGGATTTTTGACAATGCGATACCATAACCCCATTATTTCAGGCTTTTACCCTGACCCTAGTATCTGCCGTGCAGGGGATACTTATTATCTGGTGACAAGTTCATTTCAGTTTTTTCAGGGTGTGCCATTATTTGAAAGTCAAGACCTTATCAACTGGCGACAGATTGGCAACGTCCTGACGAGAGATTCTCAGCTTCCATTGAGCAAGGCGAATTCCGTCGGGGGCATTTATGCGCCTACTATCCGCTATCATGACGGACGTTTCTACATGGTAACAACCAACGTTTCAGAAGGCGGTAATTTTTACGTCTGGACGGATGATATTCACGGCGAATGGTCTGAGCCGATTTATGTGGAGCAAGACGGCATTGACCCCTCTCTGTACTTCGAGGACGGTCACGCCTATTTCATGAGCAACGGCACGGATGATAACGGCATTCATGGGATTGTCCAGTGTGAAATTGACATTGCAACCGGAAAGAAACTTTCCTCTGCAAAATGTATCTGGCAAGGTACAGGCGGACGTTTTCTGGAAAGTCCGCATTTGTATAAAATCGGGAAATATTACTATTTGATGGCATCCGAAGGCGGTACGGAATACGGTCATATGGTGGTTTATGCGAGAAGTGAAAATTTGTACGGAGATTTCGAGAATTATTCACATAATCCGGTTTTGACAAACCGCAATCTCGGGGGCTATCTGTTGCAGGGGTGTGGTCATGCGGATTTGGTGGAGGATACGGCTGGTAATTGGTGGATGGTGCATCTCGGCTTCCGTCAGATTGATGAATGGGTCATGCATCATATCACCGGAAGAGAAGTCTACCTTGCGCCGGTGACATTCGATGAAAATGGCTGGTTTACCGCCGGAATTGACGGCACAAACCGCCTTGAGGTGGAGACTGACCGCATTCCGGAAACAATCGTTCAGAAGCCGTTCGGGAAAATTACGTTTGAGAATACTACCCCTTGGCTGGAATGGTGCAGTATTCAAAATCCCGTTCGTGAAAATTATGCGTTTGCTGATAATTGCCTGAAATTGCGCAGTAACGGAAATTCCCTTGATGATGCGCAAAATGCGCCGACTTTCTACGGAATCCGTCAAAAGGAAATGAAACTGCATATCGAAGTCAATGTCAATGTTCCGGATGGTGAAGCAGGAATCACGCTCTATATGACACCCGAACAGCATTACGAAATTGCCGTCCGCAATGGGGAAGTGTTCAAACGTCAGAGAATCGGTGATTTGTGTGACCACACGTCCCCAAGTATCGATTACCTGATTGTACCTTTCGGTGTTTGTTATGTTACCAAAGTTGTATTCATCTGTGATTTCGTCAACCTTTCCATGGGCATCCTCTATCAGGGCCGCCTTGTTTTCAGGAATAAGAATGTCTCCGAGATTGAATGACAGACCGGCTTCGAATGCATTCCTGTATCCCATTTCTTTCATGGCATCCAGAAATTTGATTGTTGAAGTGTTATCGGTTTTCTTGAGGACATCACTGATGATATCCCTGACATTTTTCTTCTTTAACAGCTGGTTGATAAACGGATAGGTAGGCGGAGTGACCCGGTTGAACAGGACTCTGCCAGTTGTGGTATGAATATTTTCGTATTTGTTTGTCTCAACGTTCAATATCCTGACGGTTATGCCTGCATGCATGTCAACTTTATGTTCGTTGTATGCTATTATGACCTCTTCAGGAGAGTAGAATCTCAGACCCTCGCCCTTGATTGGGTATTCAGGAGTGCTTTTCCTTTCCTTGGTCATGTAATAAAGACCGAGAATCATATCCTGTGACGGGACTGTAGTAGGAGCGCCGTTGGCAGGATTAAGGATGTTGTGAGAAGCCAGCATCAACATTTGTGCTTCGAGGACTGCCGCATTTCCCAATGGTACATGGACAGCCATCTGGTCACCGTCGAAGTCGGCGTTGAATGCCGTACATGCTAACGGGTGCAGCTGTATTGCCTTACCTTCGATAAGTTTGGGCTGGAATGCCTGAATACCAAGACGGTGAAGTGTAGGAGCACGGTTGAGCAGTATTGGGTGCCCCTTGAGTATGTTCTCGAGGATATCCCATACAACGGTGTCCTTCTTGTCAACAATCTTTTTTGCTGATTTAACTGTTTTGACGATACCTCTTTCGATAAGTTTCCTGATGATGAACGGCTTGTATAATTCTGATGCCATTTCCTTAGGCAGACCGCATTCGTTAAGTTTCAGTTCAGGGCCTACAACGATAACGGAACGACCGGAATAGTCAACACGTTTACCGAGCAGGTTCTGACGGAAACGGCCTTGCTTGCCTTTCAGACTGTCGCTCAATGACTTGAGGGCGTTGTTCGCTTCAGGTCTTACTGAGTTTGTTTTGCGGGAATTGTTGAGCAAAGCATCAACAGCCTCCTGGAGCATACGTTTTTCATTACGCATGATGACGTCCGGAGCTTTGATTTCGATAAGGCGTTTCAGTCGGTTATTACGGATGATGACTCTTCGGTAAAGGTCGTTAAGGTCAGATGTTGCAAATCTTCCGCCATCCAATGGTACGAGAGGACGCAGCTCAGGCGGAATGACCGGCACTACCTTTATGATCATCCATTCAGGACGGTTTTCCATCTTCTTGTTTGCTTCACGGAATGCTTCGAAAACATGGAGACGTTTGAGTGCTTCAGCCTTTCTTTGCTGTGATGTCTCTTCATCGGCTATTTTACGCAGAGCAGCAGCATCAGCGTCAAGATCTATCTTTGAAAGAAGTTCGCAGATGGCTTCTGCGCCCATCTTTGCAACGAACTTGTCCGGATCTGAATCGTCAAGATATTGATTCTCAGCCGGAAGGTCTTTAACGATGTTGTAGTATTCTTCTTCCGTGAGGAGGTCCATATAGTGACTGCCGTTTATTTCAGGGTTTTGGGCTACGATGCCCGGATTGATGACAATGAACTTTTCATAGTAAATGATACTGTCAAGTTTCTTGGTCTGAAGTCCGAGCAGAGCTCCTATCTTGTTTGGAAGAGAGCGGAAATACCAGATATGAGCTACAGGGACGACGAGTTTTATGTGTCCAGAGTTCTCTCTACGTACTTTTTTCTCAGTTACTTTGACGCCGCAACGGTCGCAAATTATACCTTTGTATCTGATTCTTTTATATTTGCCGCAATGACATTCCCAGTCCTTAACGGGTCCGAATATCTTTTCGCAGAAAAGACCGTCGGCTTCCGGCTTGTAGGTTCTATAGTTGATGGTCTCCGGTTTCAGCACCTCACCGCAGGAACGTTCCAGTATAGATTCCGGTGATGCAAGGCTGATGGTTATAGACTTGAAATTATTGTTGCTTTTTTGTTCACTTTTGTATGCCATTGATAACTATGTTTTTAAGTGATCTTCAATGATTATTCAAATGTAATGTTTAAGCCGAGGCATCTAAGTTCGTGTACGAGAACGTTGAAGGATTCCGGAAGGTTAGGTTCCGGCATGACATCTCCTTTTACAATAGCTTCGTATGCTTTTGCTCTTCCTTGTACATCATCTGATTTTACAGTAAGAATTTCTTGAAGTATATTTGATGCGCCGAATGCTTCGAGAGCCCATACCTCCATTTCACCGAAACGCTGGCCGCCGAATTGTGCTTTACCGCCCAAAGGCTGCTGTGTAATCATGGAATATGGTCCTATGGAACGTGCGTGCATCTTGTCATCAACCATGTGGTGCAGCTTAATCATGTAGATGTATCCGACTGTTGCAGGTTCTGTGAATCTTTCGCCTGTTTCGCCGTTATACAGGTAACACATGCCGTTTTCCGGCAGTCCGGCTTTCCTTATGTAGGAGTTGACCTCTTCGAGAGATGCACCATCGAAGATAGGTGTTGCGAATTTGACCCCTAATTCATGGCCGGCCCATCCCAGTATGGTCTCGAATATTTGTCCGAGATTCATACGTGAAGGTACACCCAATGGGTTAAGTACTATGTCAACAGGTGTTCCGTCTTCGAGGAAAGGCATATCCTCCTCTCTCACTATTCTGGAAACAATACCCTTGTTACCGTGACGACCTGACATCTTGTCACCAACTCTGAGTTTACGCTTCTTTGCAACATAAACCTTTGCCATTTGGACGATATCGCTTGGCAGTTCATCGCCAACTGAGGTCACAAACTTCTCGCGGTTGTATCTGCCGAGGATCTCCTTGTATTTCTGGTTGTAATTGAAGATAATACGTTTGATGGTCTCGTTTTTTGATGCATCGGTAGTCCAGTTGTTGGCATTGACTATGGTGTAGTCAACTGTTGACAGGTTCTTCTGGTTGTATTTTGTTCTCTTAGGAATTATTTCTTCCCTGTAGTTGTTATATACTCCCTGGCTTGACTTGCCGTTGAGCAGTGAAAACAGCTTGCTGACGACTTTTGTGTGAAGTTCGTCAAATTCCTTTTTGTACTTTTCATCCGTGGCTGCAAGGGTTTCTTTTTCCTTGGCTCTTTGCTTGCGGTCCTTGATTGATTTGGAGAACAGTTTGGTGCTGATTACAACGCCCTTCATTGAAGGAGGTGCTTTCATGGAGGCATCTTTAACGTCACCCGCCTTGTCACCGAAGATTGCTCTGAGGAGTTTTTCTTCAGGAGTAGGATCGCTCTCACCCTTAGGTGAAATTTTACCTATAAGGATGTCACCTTCAACGACTTCTGCGCCGACTCTTACGAGACCATTGGCGTCAAGGTCTTTGGTTGCGTCTGCACTGACGTTAGGAATATCATTGGTTAACTCTTCGATACCGCGTTTTGTGTCACGGACTTCGAGAGTGAATTCTTCAATATGAACTGATGTGAAGATATCTTCCTTAAGTACTCTTTGGGAGATTACTATGGCATCCTCATAGTTGTAGCCTTTCCAAGGCATGAAGGCAACCTTCATATTGCGTCCGAGGGCCAGTTCGCCGTTCTGGGTTCCGTAGCCTTCGCACAGAGGCTGTCCTTTTTCAACTCTGTCGCCTCTTCTTACGATAGGGCGGAGGTTGATGCAGGTGCTTTGGTTGGTACGTCTGTATTTTGTAAGATGATAGGTCTTGACAGGTTCGTCGAAGCTTTCAAATTCATCTTCAGCGGTTCTGTCATATCTTATCGTGATAGTGGTTGAGTCGGAATATTCCACTGTGCCGTTGCCTTCTGCGTTGATGAGAACACGGGAATCCTTCACGACAGGAATTTCGATACCTGTTCCTACGATTGGAACTTCCGGATTCAGCAGCGGAACGGCCTGACGCATCATGTTGGAACCCATCAGGGCTCTGTTAGCATCATCGTGTTCGAGGAATGGAATCAGTGATGCGGCGATGGATGCAATCTGGTTAGGCGCAACGTCTATCAGCTGGACTTCTTCCTTTGAAACGATAGGGAAGTCGGCTAAACGTCTTGCTTTGACTCTTGTTTCTGTTATGTTGCCCTGGTCGTCTATTTCAGTCTTGGCCTGAGCAATGTTCTTGCCTTCTTCTTCTTCAACAGTCATGTATTTAGGCTGCTGTTCTATGCACACCCTGCTGTTTTCGACCGGCAGGTAAGGGGTTTCGATAAATCCGAGGTTGTTGATGCGTGCATAGACGCTGAGCGATGAAATAAGACCGATGTTAGGGCCTTCAGGAGTTTCAATGGTACACAGACGACCGTAGTGGGTGTAGTGTACGTCACGAACCTCAAATCCTGCGTGTTCACGGGAAAGACCGCCGGGACCGAGGGAGGAAATTCTTCTCTTGTGTGTGATTTCCGACAACGGGTTTGTCTGGTCCATGAACTGTGACAGCTGGTTTGTACCGAAGAATGAGTTGATTACTGATGACAGAGCCTTGGCGTTGATAAGTTCGGCCGGTGTAAATGTCTCATTGTCTCTGACATTCATTCTTTCCTTGATGGTACGTGTCATACGGAGAAGACCGACGCAGAACTGGTTGTAGAACTGTTCGCCTACTGTTCTGATACGGCGGTTGCTCAAGTGGTCAATATCATCGACTTCAACTTTGGAGTTGATAAGACGGATAAGGTAGTTTATTATGGATATAATATCTTTGTTCGTAAGCACTCTTACGTCAGGAGATATGTCGAGTCCGAGTTTTTTGTTGATTTTATATCGTCCCACGTCACCGAGGTCATATCTCTTGTCAGAGAAGAAGAGTTTCTCTATGACGCCGCGTGCGGTCTCTTCATCTGGAGGGTCTGAGTTGAGATCGGAAGAGCACACGTCTGAACT
>CALFIZ010000279.1 GCA_937877575.1 uncultured Marinilabiliales bacterium
ATATTCAAGCCCGTCGGCAAGAGTATATGCCAATTCTATGTCGGCAGTGGCACCGGCTTCCTGCATGTGATAGCCGGAAATACTGATACTGTTGAATTTAGGCATCTTTTGCGATGTGAACTGGAATATGTCACCGATAATTCTCATCGATGGTGCAGGAGGATAAATATAGGTGTTTCTGACCATAAACTCCTTGAGGATGTCATTCTGGATAGTACCCTGTAACTGTTCAAGAGGCACGCCTTGTTCCATGCCTGCGACGATATAGAATGCAAGGACAGGAAGGACTGCGCCGTTCATGGTCATTGACACCGACATCTTGTCGAGAGGAATCTGGTCGAAGAGTATCTTCATGTCGAGGATGGAATCGACTGCAACACCTGCCTTTCCGACATCGCCTATTACGCGCGGATGGTCGGAGTCATAGCCTCTGTGCGTTGCGAGGTCGAAGGCAATGGACAAGCCTTTCTGACCTGCGGCGAGGTTGCGGCGATAGAAGGCATTTGATTCCTCGGCGGTGGAGAAGCCTGCATACTGGCGGATAGTCCACGGACGCATCACATACATTGTGGAATAAGGTCCTCTGAGGAACGGAGCTATGCCGGCTGCATAGTTGAGATGTTCCATGCCTTCAAGGTCAGCCCTTGAAAAATCGCGTTTTATCTCTATAAGCTCATCCGTCAACCAGGAAGCATCCGCCTTACTCGTTGCGGTATGTCCGTTAATGTTCTTTATGTCAAGATTTTTATAATTCGGTTGCATGGCTTTACTGTTTAATGATTAATTTTTGAAAATTGGAAAGACTTTCAAGGAGATTGGTCTTCACATGAATAAAGTGTTGTAATCCGGCGGCAGCAAGCTTGTCCATACAATCGACAGGATTGCCTGCGACCACAACTATAGCATTGTCTTTCAGTCCGTTATAAATTTCAGGAGCAATATTTCCATACTCTTCATCGGAGCTGCAGATTACCACGATTTCAGCTTTTGACTGTTTTGCGGCCTCAACGCCAGCCTCGATGGTCTGGAAACCGTTGTTGTTGATAATCTTATAGCCTGCACAGCCGAAGAAGTTGGAGGCAAAGCCTGCACGGGCGATACGCATTGCGAGATTGCCGTAGGTAAAGAGGAATACACTCGGACGATGGCCGGATTCCTTTGTATAGAGTTCAGTCTGCAGTCTGAGGCGTTCAAAAGGCTCTGTGCCTCTGTAAGGCTGCAATGTACGGAACTTGGGCGCCATGTCTTCACAACCGCAGCATGACGTTTCCCCCGTTTCCTCATCGCTGCAGCCGCATGACTTCTTAACTTCATCGAAATCAATGGTTTCGGTAATGTTAGGATATTGGTTGACACCAACGAAATTCTCTCTTCTTGTGGCAACGGCCTTGTTACGCTTTTCACAGGATTCAGCAATGATATCCTGGATATAGTTCGATTTGAAACACTGGATGAATCCACCCTTCCCGACTATTTCCAGGAATTGGTTCCAAACCTTTTCTATTAGCTGACCGGTAATGGATTCGATATAGTAGGAACCGGCAGCGGGGTCGGTAACGTTGGCAAAATGCGATTCCTCCTTCAGAAGAAGCTGCTGGTTGCGTGCAATGCGCAGAGCAAATTCATCATTGACAACAGTTACGAAATTAAAAGGAACCACTGTCAGCGAATCTATGCCGCCGATAACGGAAGACATTGATTCTGTGGTTGTTCTGAGCATATTGACATACGGGTCGTATAATGTCTTGTTCCACATCGAAGTAACGGCGTGGATGAATACGCCACAGCAGTCACTGTTCTTGGGTGAATAGGCATTGACCATTTCGCCCCAGATATAACGGGCTGTTCTGAGCTTTGCTATTTCAAAGAAATAATTGGAGCCTATGCTCACCTGCAGTTTCAGTTTCGGAACTATCTTGTCGATGGTTTCACCCGCCTCGGTCAGGAAGTCGAGGACATCGGCAAACTCAGCGAGACCGAAAGAAAGTTCATCAACGAGGAAAGAACCGCAGTTGCCGAAATATGAGGCATTTATGACACCGACCTTCATATTCGGGTACCCTGCGCTTTCTTTAATGAGATTATGAAGTGTGTCAATACCGTCCATGTAACTGCCGCCTTCGGACACGAAATCAAAGAAAGGATCATATTCCATATTGAAATTCGCGGAATCCGTTTTGACTTTCATGTCTATCATATAAGCATTGAGGAGGTCAAACAGCGCCATAACGTTGGTGGTATTGCACATCAGGTTGACAGCCGTAGCTGGTTTCAGCCCCTTCATAAGCTGAAGGAACAATTCATCACCAACCGGTGCGGTGCGTTTCGTGAAGTCATAGCCCACGGATTCAACACCGTTGTTAACTGCGAGAGAAACAAGTCTTTGCAGCTGTTTAACATCGCAGTCGTCAGCAATAACAAAATCCTGTCTTACATTCCAATTCGAACCGTTGTTTTTGGCATAAGGGAATGTGCCGTCGGCATTGAGATGAGTGATGGATTGGAGGTCTTCGGCTCTGTAGTAAGGGCGGACATTGATGTGTTCATTGGTCTTCCAGACAAGTTTCTTGTCGTAGTCAGCCCCTTTTAAATCCTTGATAATAGCGTTTTCCCATTCTTCGGTTGTCACCGGAGGAAACTGGGCGAAAAGTTTATCGTCATTCATTATAAATAATTATTAATTTGTTCAAATTAAATCATTTGCAAAAGTAATACTTTTTTGTTAAAAGTATAAATTGTTTTCTGTACCTTTGCAGAATGAAATATTAAATAACTGTTATATATAAATAGAATCAATGATTATGAAGAAATTAACCATCCTATTATTATCACTTTCCGTATGTATAGGCACATTATATTCCCAGAATGGCGGAAAGAATGTGGCCAAGGAGTGTGTTCTTTTTGAATTGTTCACAGGAGTCAATTGTCCGTATTGTCCTGCAGCGGCAAACGGTGTGATGCAGATGCTTGATGAAGGGTTTCAGATAGCACCTGTTGCATTTCACACAACCGCATTTTCAACATCAGAATTTTACACTTCTGAAACCAATGCCCGTGCAACTTATTATGGTATAACAAGTTACCCTACCCTCAAGGCTGACGGGACAAGGACAATATCCGGTGGCGGCAGTGCAAGTGAGAATATGTACAGCTATTATGTGCCGCTTTACAATCAGCGCATCAACCAGCCGGCATATTTCAATATCGGCCTTACATGTTCAAGTCCTGTCGGAACGCAATATACCGTTACCTGTACCGTGAATGAAATAGAAGAATGTCCAACCGACAATCTCAAAGTTCATATTGTGCTGACACAGAATCATATACAGAGAAGCTGGCAGGGCATGTCAGAACTCAATTTTGTAGTGAGGGACATGATTCCGAATCAGAACGGGACAGCATATTCAGGCGGTGACATCACTATAACCGAGACTTTCGACATGGGTGAATATCCAAAAGAGGACTGTTGTCTTACGGCATGGGTACAGAACGCAAGTACAAAGGAAGTCTATCAGGCGGTGACATTATCTCTCAACTACCCTGATTATGAATATGATGTGGCTGTGAAGTCGGCTTACGACGTGACAAAACACAACTGTTCCGGAACAACCGGCGCAACAGCAGTGGTCAAAAACAACGGTTCAGTGCCGGTTACCTCATTCGATGTTGTGGTTTACGCCGACGGCAGTGAAGTGGCACGTGAATCATGGAGCGGTGATGCAATCGGCTTTACAGAGACCGCCCTTGTTAACCTGCCGTCTTTTGATG
>CALFIZ010000280.1 GCA_937877575.1 uncultured Marinilabiliales bacterium
ACTGCGAATCTTGGCAGGTCAACATCCTCTTCCTCTTCTTCCTTTGTGAAATGTTTCACTATTTCGTCGAGCAGTTCGCCTGTGCCTGAGCCTGTCATGGCTGAAACCGGATATACTTCGCCAAGTCCCAATGCATAGAAATCGCCTCCCTGGAAGAATTTTTCACTGCTGTCGGCTTTGTTGCATGCGACAATAACCGGTTTGTTGCTCTTGCGCAGCAACGCTGCCACATCCTCGTCCATAGCGTTGAGGCCTTCGTTGACATCCACCATAAACAGTATGACATCGGCTTCCTCAATGGCAAGAACCACCTGCTTGCTTATCTCCGATTCGAACACGTCATCGGAACCTATGACGTAGCCTCCTGTGTCTATGACTGAGAAACTGTAGCCTGTCCATTCTGATTTCCCATAATGGCGGTCTCTGGTGACACCGCTTACAGAATCGACTATAGCGGTGCGTGCTCCTACGAGTCTGTTGAATAATGTGGATTTCCCTACGTTTGGCCGTCCGACAATTGCTAATATGTTTGACATGATTTTCTGATTTTATTGTGGTTATTATTCGTATCCGAACTGTTTCAGACTGTTGTAGTCGTTGCGCCAGTCTTTCATGACTTTCACAAACAGTTCGAGATACACCTTTTTTTGGAGGAAATCCTCGATTTCCTTGCGCGCCTCAGTGCCGAGGCGTTTGAGTGCGCTGCCGCCTTTGCCGATTATAATGCCTTTCTGTGATTCGTGTGCCACATAGATGACGGCCCTGATTTTGTCAAGACTGTTCCCTTCCTGATAATCAGTGACAACCACTTCACAGGAATAAGGGATTTCCTGCTTGTACTGCAGCAGTATCTTTTCGCGGACTATTTCGCTGACGAAGAATCTGACAGGACGGTCCGTGAGTTCGTCTTTCGGATAATATGGCGGGTTGACCGGCAACCTGTCCATTATTTCATTGAAAATAGGTGTCAGGTTAAATTTGTGCAGTGCCGATGCCGGTATTATAGGTGAGTCTGGAAAATAATCCAACCATTTGTCAACATGCTGGGATACAAGCTGCTCGTTCAGCAGGTCTATCTTGTTGATGACCACGACTACAGGGCTTTTGAATTTTTTTATTTTGGTAATTATTGAGGTATAGTCCGAGTCGTCAGTCGGGTCTATTATCAGCAAAAAGATGTCAGCATCGGTAAAAGCCCCTTCCACGAAATTCATCATCGATTTCTGCAGTTTGTATGACGGATTGATGATTCCTGGAGTATCGGAATAAACTATCTGGAAATCTTCACCGTTGACTATACCCATGATACGGTGTCTGGTAGTCTGTGCCTTGCTGGTTATAATTGAAAGATTCTCACCGACCAAGGCGTTCATAAGTGTTGATTTTCCAGCATTGGGCTTCCCGATTATATTGACAAATCCAGCTTTGTGTTCCATTGCGTTGACTTATTGTTTGAAGAAAAAAAAAGGACGATTAATTCGTCCTTCAAGTTGTAGCGGGGACAGGACTCGAACCTGTGACCTTTGGGTTATGAGCCCAACGAGCTACCACTGCTCCACCCCGCAGTGATAAATTTCAATTTGCAAAAGTAATACTTTTTTCTGAAATAGTATAAACTTTACAGATAATTATGTAAAAAATCATAAAATGTTAAGAATAAAGGCTTTTCAAACGTTTACCTGAGCTCGAAATTTTGTCCGAGATAGACTTTTCTTACCATTTCATCGGCAGCGAGTTCTTCTGCAGTGCCTGTTTTAAGGACTTTTCCCTCAAAAAGCAGATAAGCACGGTTGGTGATGGTCAGTGTTTCGTGGACGTTGTGGTCGGTAATCAGGACACCGATATTTCGGTCGGTGAGATGACGGACTATGTTCTGGATGTCTTCGACGGCAATAGGGTCAACACCGGCGAAGGGTTCATCGAGGAGAATGAATTTCGGGTCCATTGCGAGGGCACGGGCTATTTCCGTTCTCCGGCGCTCACCGCCCGACAGCGATATCCCCTTGGTCTTTCGTACGTTGGTGAGACCGAATTCGTCTATCAGTGCCTCAAGTCTTTCTTCCTGCTGTTTCTTGCTGAGTTTGGTGAACTGAAGCACGCAGCGGATGTTGTCTTCAGTGCTTAGATTTCTGAAGACTGAAACTTCCTGCGGCAGATAGCCTATGCCGAGTTTGGCGCGCTCGTACATGGGTAGCGCAGTGATATCCTTGTCATCAAGATACACCTTGCCTTCCAATGGTTTGATAATGCCGACAATCATATAGAAACTTGTAGTCTTGCCGGCACCGTTTGGCCCCAACAGTCCTACTATTTCACCCTGCTGAACATCGATTGACACGTGGTTGACAACTGCACGGGTTTTGTATATTTTCACTATGTTGTCGGTCCAAAGCTTCATCTTCAGTCGAGCATTTGTTCGATGATATAGTCTTGCGTAATGCCTTCAGCCTCAGCTTTGTAGTTCTTGACCACCCTGTGGCGGAGGATGGTTTTTGCCACTGCATTGACATCTTCTATGTCAGGAGAGAATTTGCCGTTGATGGCGGCATGGCATTTCGCACCAAGAATGAGGTTCTGTGATGCTCTTGGGCCTGCACCCCATGACAGATATTTGTTGGCGACTTCAGATGCGTTGGGCGTTCCGGGACGTGTCCTGCATGTCAGTTGAACAGCATATTTGTATATGTTTTCCGGAACAGGTATCCGCCTGACAAGGTCCTGATATCTTAGAATCTCATCCTTGGTCATAACTTTGTTTGTCTTTGGAAGCTCACCGGCAGTGGTGTTTTTCACGATGTTGATTTCTTCTTCTACGGAAGGGTAGTCAAGCACTATATTGAACATGAAACGGTCGAGCTGTGCCTCAGGAAGCGGATATGTGCCTTCCTGTTCGATAGGGTTCTGGGTAGCCATCACAAGGAATGGCTTGGGCAAGTCGAATGTCTCGCTGCCTATTGTCACCTGCTTCTCCTGCATAGCCTCCAGCAACGCGCTCTGCACCTTTGCGGGAGCACGGTTAATCTCATCGGCTAATACGAAGTTGGCAAATACAGGACCTTTCTTCACATGGAAACGCTCGTCCTTCTGGGAATAGATCATCGTACCGATGACGTCAGCAGGGAGAAGGTCA
>CALFIZ010000281.1 GCA_937877575.1 uncultured Marinilabiliales bacterium
CGAATATCCTGTCAATCCTTTGAGATTCAATTTCTTGAATGTAAAAGACAGCAGATGTCCGCGCATCAACAGCGTAGCCGTTTTCCCGTATAATGAGAAATCCTTTGTCAATGGTCAAAACAAGCCTCTGTTCAGAGATGTCAATGGTGACTGCCATAATCATAACCTTGCCGATACCTCGACTATTCCGGTCCAGGACAAGGTGTATTTCGGGGTGAGAACCTTTGACCTTATGGACAATATTAACAACCGTAACGGTATTTACTTTGTGAAATGCTATTTCGACTCCGAACTGATTTTCCATTATCAGACCGACTCGACTTCATTTTTTCAGGGCAGATGTGTGAACAGTATAATCGACTATCCCACATATCAGACTAAAAAGACAAGATACTATAAAACGTATTTTGAGCCGAACAACAATTCTATGCTGCTGAAACCCACTGGACATGATGGATTAGTGCAACTTACTGACAATAAAACACATACGATTGCTTTCGTTGTCAGCGACAGTTATGACAATACCTCGAGGGTGGAGTTTAAAATCAGAAGGGATGAAAGAGAGCACGCAGTCGTGGGTAATGACCGTGAATACCATTTCAAATTCTACGACAACAATAAAATTGAAACGGATTACCTCAAGGTTTCGGCTGACAAATATGTGCTCTTCGACAATATTGACTTTGATGTTTATACCACCAATTCAAAGGATGAAAAATTGCTTTCACCGGTGTATCATATTGGAGACAAGACACTTGCGTCATATAAAAAAGTTTCTGTTTCGATAAGGCTTGACCCGGAGAAAACAAGCGGTTACAAGCCTGAACAGCTTTATGTGGGTTCCGAAAACGGCACAGGCTGGTCTCCAATTATCGGTAAGGTTTCTGATGGATGGATTAACTTTTCCGTCAACAGTTTTGGAAACTTTGCAGTAATGGCTGACACTGAAAAGCCTTCGGTGTCATGTGGCAGGTTAAAGGCTGATGCTGTAACCGACCTTACCGGTGTCAGACAGCTGAGAGTTATAATCAAGGATGACAAATCAGGCATCTCAAAATATATTCCTACGTTGAACGGCGAGTGGATAATCATGGATTATGACGCCAAAAACGATGTGCTGATATACGATTTTGACTCTCATGCCGTAAAAGGCACTAACTTATTGAGAATCGAGGTGATAGACAAATGCGGAAACACGACTGTTTTTGAACGGAAATTTTTGCGTTAAAGTTATTCCGTCTTGCAGCGCATGATGTCAATTATCATCTTGTCGGTGTCTTCCATGCCTTTTGAGCCGATTTTGCCGATGTTCCTGATAGTTGTTTCGATGTCGTCTTCCACAATACCATCGTTGGCTGTGACTATGCCGTTCATTGAGAGCATGGCGGCCTGAACTGCGGCTGAAACGCCGGAATACACTTTCAGTGCGCAGCCTTTCTTCGCGCCGTCGCATATCATGCCTGTCAAATCGGAAGTCATGGTCTTTATGGTGTTTAAAATCTTACTGTATTCACCGCCCATGAGGTAGGTGATTCCGCATGCCGCACCGGTTGAGGCTATGCTTATGCCGCACAAAGCTGACAGGTGTCCCACGAAGAAATGAATGTGACATGCAACTAAGTTGCTTAGTGCCAGCGCTCTCGCTAATTGTTCCTGCGATGAGCCGAAATGGTCGGCGGCGGCAACAACAGGCAGATATACTGTGATGCCCTGATTTCCGCTTCCCGAATTGGTCATCACCGGCTTCGGGCATCCGTCCATCCTTGCATCGGATGCAGCTGTGGCCATTATCAGTGCCTTGTTCAGCAGCCCTTCGTTGACGAGGCCTTTGTCAGAACCTTTCAACAAAGTTCTTCCAATCTGATAACCGTATGTGCTCTTGATGCCTTCATACGATATCTCGCGGTTCATTTCGGCACCTTCTAACAGAAATTCAATGTCTTTTATGTCAATTTCATGGACAAAATCCCAGATTCTTCTGATGGTTGTTTCGGCGCGTACTTCGTCATTGTCTGATTCGCTGACAATTTCCTTTTCAAATATCGCTTCTCCGTTTTTGGTGATTCTGACGATGTTGGTATGTGATTTTTGAATCTCCACAGTCACGCAATCTTTGTCGTGGGTGCATGTTGCCTTGGAATAGAGGATGTCAGGAGCATTTGGGCATAAGGCGATATGTACTGCATTGTCGCATAGCATCTTCTTGGCTTTCTCCAGGTTATCGCCTTCAGTGACATCTTTAAGCACTTCAAGACCGTATTGCGTCTTTCCGCAGACGGCACCCAGTGCCGCAGCTATCGGAAGACCTGTCATCCCTGTGCCCGGTATGCCTACTCCCATTCCGTTTTTCAGAATGTTTCCGCTAACTTCCACTGTTATTTTCTCGGGAACTACTCCGAGAATTTCCTTAGACTTTGCGCATGCAAAAGCGCATGCGACCGGCTCTGTACATCCGAGAGCGGGAACTGCCTCTTGTCTTAATATGTTGATTATTTGTTCGTTAGTTACCATTTGATTGATTTTTTACCATACTATCACTTCTGGCGTGAGCTTCAGGCCAAACATATAATTGACCTGCTCAACTATCTGTAATGCCAGCTGAAAGACATCTTCCCCTGTTGCCTTGCCGTAATTGCATAATATAAGGGAATGTTTGCTGTAAACCCCGGCATCACCGTTGCGTCTCCCCTTGAAACCGGCGAGTTCTATAAGCTGTGCTGCCGACAGTTTGCAGACCTCCTCATTGACGGGATATGTAGTCAGATTGTATTTCTCTATGATGTCCTTGTAGTCTTCATACACGACAATGGGGTTTTTGAAGAAACTGCCGGCACTGCCGATTGTATGGTAGTCGGGCAGTTTGTTCTGTCTGAGGTATGAAATGGCATGAGCCACGCC
>CALFIZ010000282.1 GCA_937877575.1 uncultured Marinilabiliales bacterium
CATGGTGCTTCTTTCAATAGGTGTAAGACCTTCTGTCGGACTTGCCGAAAAGGCCGGTATCGCCATTGGTCAGCGTGGCATCAGCGTAAATGAGTATTTGGAAACATCGGCAAAGGATGTGTATGCTGTAGGTGATGCCATAGAGTTTGCCCATCCGTTGACGCAACAACCTTGGCTTAGCTTTCTGGCAGGTCCTGCCAACCGCCAGGCACGTATCGTGGCCGACAATATGGTCTTCGGCAACAAGACGAAATATGAAGGTTCAATAGGCACTTCTATTGCTAAAGTCTTTGATTTGACTGTCGCTGCAACCGGCTTGCCTGCAAAGCAATTGAAACGGCTTGGTGTTGATTATCTAAGCAGCACCACCTGTTCCGCTGCTCATGCCGGCTATTATCCGGGTGCTGCCCAGCTGACTTTGAAACTGACATTCAATCCTAAGAGCGGAAAGCTTTACGGTGCACAGTGTGTGGGCTATGACGGTGTTGACAAGCGTATTGATGAAATCGCCCACGTTATCAAGCATGGTGGTACTGTATATGACCTTACGCTTACAGAACAATGCTATGCGCCTCCATTCTCGGCGGCGAAAGACCCGGTTGCCATTGCCGGTTACGTCGCATCCAATATCATCAGTGGTGCGATGCCTGTCATATATTGGCGTGAACTCCGCGACATTGACACGAGTGCCGTCACACTGATAGATGTCAGAACTACCGCCGAATATACCATGGGAACTATCCACAATGCCATCAACATTCCAGTTGACGACCTTCGCGGACGCATTGATGAAGTCAGTTCCGACAAACCTATAGTCGTTTTCTGCGCTGTAGGTCTCCGTGGCTATATCGCACAGCGTATCCTTTTCGGCAGGGGATTCAAAAACGTACGCAACTTGTCAGGAGGCTACAAGAATTATTCTTTAGCTGTCCAAAAATTATAACCTGTATTATGCGGGTGATAAGCCTGCCCACTGTTATCTGATTCTGTCAAGTGATTTGACCAGTTTGTCGTCTTTGCGTATGTTTCTGTATGCGAGAATCATACATACGAAGGAAATCAGCGGCATATATATTCCCGCACATTTGTTGTACTCAGTGACAACATTATAATGCTTTTCAATGTTAGGGGAGTAGTAAAAGAATATAAGTGCAATCATTGCAAGCACCAGACCTATTGAAATGCTTAACAGGTTCATCTGTGTGCGCCGTTTGTTGAACAGGAATATCGTTATGAGATTCATGATGATAATCGCAGCCCATATAATGACAATCGGAAGATTGAAAATAAATTTCTCCGGGTCCGGAATCATGTCGCTCATCGACTTGAATGTGAATATTTTAAGGATATACGAAAAGTCCCCGTAAAACTTTGCTATAGGGAAAACTGCGCTTAATGCCAAAGCGACTATTGACAATAACAAATATAAGGTCTGTATCCTTGATATGGATGTAAGCACAAATGATAATTGATTTTTCTGAGCCATTTTTTACGTTAATAATTATGTTTATTTAATTTTTTGCATAGATAGT
>CALFIZ010000283.1 GCA_937877575.1 uncultured Marinilabiliales bacterium
TCAAATTCGAAAACTGGGAATACACTGACGAAACCGAGACAGTGGCAGGAGTAAAATGCAAAAAGGCATACACAACCATAAATTCAAACAGGATAGACATTTACTACACTTATGACAAAAAATTCCAAGGTACCCCTGCTCCGCGTTTCGGAATAACCAAGGGAATAGTTCTGAAATATGTAATCAATGCCTCACGTGTGTTAGAGGCTGTTAACATAGAATATTCGGGAAAACCGATGGAGCTGCTTCCTGACACCTACGGCCAAATAGTTGAAAGCCATGTGCTTCAGAAGATGCTCAATGAAAACTCCACAAAAGTCATTGACGTGTTCACAGGTCAAAGAATATGTTTCGACACAGGGATAAAGTCACCGACATCGTATTCGGAAATTGAGGGTGACAGTGTTTACAGATTTGCCAATGGCACGATTGTACTGAGGAAAGTCCAACTGCCCGACAGCGCATGGAATTATGACATCTTTGCAGAACTCTCGCAATATTCCGACGGTGATGCATACGACAGGACTGGGACAGTCTTTGTAATACCGACCGACAAGGAATTGTCGTACCTTGACGGATTGCTGAAAGGTGTTGAGGTATTGCCTTCCTTTGAGACAAAAACAGGAAAGAGACAATATGGCAAAGTCTCCACCGACAATTACACCGTTCCTGTTGAGCTGATCAGATTCTACACTTCGTTCGGGACAAGAGCCTATAACAAGTACAAATACGGTGACTACAACTGGTATGATTCAATAGTGTTTCATCAGGATGTGACAGCCTTTTCCAAATATCTGTCACACGAGGCATGGATAGGGGTCTTCATCGGCAATTACGACATGGGCGGGCACATAATAAACTTAAAGCTGAAATATCATCCAAACGGTTCAGGTGTCAGGAGAGAAGTCATACCATTGTTCAACACTCTGAATATCATGGAGATGGCTGGTCAAAGCTATTCGGATTTCTTTGACACCGATTCACTTGTGGTTGATTTCAAAACCAATCATGAACTTGATAACGTCATTCTAAGTTATATATCCACCGGTCATGGCGGATGGGGCGGAGGTGACGAATTCAACCGGAAGCCGAACAGCATCATTCTCGACGGCAACAAGACGGTGTTCACTCCCTGGCGTTGCGACTGTGCCAGCAACAGGGAGAAGAATCCTTGCTCAGGCAATTCACTCGACGGCCTCACCTCATCGGACTACAGTCGTTCAGGCTGGTGCCCGGGAACCATAACAAATCCCGTTGAATTCAACTATGAAAAATTGTCAGCTGGCAACCACAGGATGATTATAGCCATTCCGCAAGGTCCGCGCGAAGGAAACAGTTTCAGCGCATGGAACGTTTCAGGGAATCTCATAATCAAACAATGACAATAACTTACAACCTTAACGTGCATCAAGACAGATACTGAAATTATTGGAGGGAAAAAATTATTTCAATAAAAGTGTAACATATAACTAAAAAGTATTATCTTTGCATCCGCAATTGAGAACGATAAGTCATTGCATTATAAATGGACCTGTAGCTCAATTGGATTCAGAGTATCTGACTACGGATCAGAAGGTTGTGGGTTCGATCCCCGCCAGGTTCACAAAAAAGCACTGCTGACGGCAGTGCTTTTTTATTTTAGACTATCTTCCGATATTATTGTTTTCCACCGAAGTATTTCATGAACTGAGTACGTTCAAACATATTGGTGTCATCATTGGCACTGCCGGCATTCAGTTTGCCGATGAACTGTGATATTGATGAAAAGCCTTTTTTGTTCATCCAACCAGTGACGTTATCGTTCATGACTTTGATATATTCAGGTCCCTTTTCAAAGATGATGCTGCACAACTCGACTGCATGAGCTCCGGCGAGAATGGATTTGACTATGCCGTCACCGTCGTGGACACCACCTGATATTGCAATATCAATATTTTTCACAACATTTGAAGCAATTCCCGTCCATCTTAATGAATTTGAAAGTTCACTACCGTTACTCAAAACCTCGCCCACAGTGTGTTTCATGGTATCTATATCAATATCAACAGGATAGAAACGGTTAAACAAAACCACCGCATCGGCGCCGTTTTCCTTGAGCTGGTCAATAAGGTTAACCGGATTTGAGAAATTGTTACCCAATTTCATGATGACAGGGATTTTCACATCCTTTTTAAGCCGTTGCAGAATGGAGACATGCTCTTTCTCAAAAGACCCGTATTCGTACTTCTTTGAAGTCTGTAATGCCAGGATATTGATTTCGAGTGCGTCGGCTCCGGCTTTTTCGATTTCCTTGGCAAAAGACGTCCATTCGGCATCGTCATGGCAGCTGATGCTGGCAATGACAGGAATGTCACACGATTTCTTGCTGTTTCTGATAACATCCAGATATTCGCTCACCTTATGTTGGCGAATATAAGTGGAAAAATAGTCATAGCCTTCCGAATGCTCGAATGCGTTATATTCAATAGCCTGATTGGTTTCCATCATGATTTGTTCTTCGAACAGAGATTTCATGACTACTGCGCCGGCACCGGCTTCAGCGAGGCGGGCAATTTTTTCAGCACTGTCGGTAAGTCCCGAACT
>CALFIZ010000284.1 GCA_937877575.1 uncultured Marinilabiliales bacterium
CTATCTGCTGGTGGTTGTAATCAACGGCAGAGACAAGGTTATCGACTTTATTCGCCGCAGCAAACATTGCAGCCTCCCAAATCTGGCCTTCCTGCAGTTCGCCGTCACCGTGAAGTGTATAGACCACACTTTTATCACCGTCGAGTTTCTTTGCAAGGGCATGGCCCACTGCCACTGACAAGCCCTGTCCGAGTGAGCCGGATGCCATTCTTATGCCCGGCAGTCCGTGAGAAATAGAAGGATGTCCCTGCAGTCTTGACCCGAATTTGCGAAGTGTGGCGAGTTCAGACACGGGATAATATCCCCTTCTTGCCAGCACACTGTATAATGCAGGACAGACATGCCCGTTGGAAAGGTAGAATACGTCTTCATTTTTCCCTTCCATTGTAAATTTTCCGGGGTTGACGTTCATTTCAGAAAAAAAGAGACTGACCATATAATCCGTACAACTCAGTGAGCCGCCCGGATGCCCCGAGCCGGCGCCGTTAATCATACGGAGCACATCCCGTCTAACTTGCGTTGCGACATCATTTAATTCATTCACATTCATATTGTTACCTGTTTAATTATCATATTTAACATTCTATGTTCTAACCTTATCCTGCAGCATAGGCACGAAATTGAATTTCCCTTCGATGGTCTTAATGCTGTCTGTCTCCGACAGTTTCTCAAGCACTGTCATCGCCTGGGTCCCATCATTGCAATTTACCGGCACCACCATCTTTCCGCCTATTTTAAGTTGTTGGAAAAGAGCTTCAGGAATCTCAGGTGCGGCAGCCGTAATGATGATTCTGTCGAAAGGTCCGAATGAAGGCAGGCCTTTATATCCGTCGCCGAACTTACAACGTACTTTCGGGGCTATTTCGGCAAGCAGTTTTTTTGCCTTCAGATAAAGTTCCCTATAGCGTTCTATCGTGAAGACCTTCGCCCCCATTTTGTCCAACACGGCAGCCTGATAGCCTGAACCCGTGCCGATTTCAAGGACTTTTACGTTAGGTTTCACATCAAGCAGATGTGACTGTATGGCAACTGTACTCGGTTGTGAAATTGTTTGTCCGCAGCCGATTGAGAACGGTTCATCCGCGTACGCATAGTTGACGAACATCGGTTCAAAGAAGAACTGACGAGGTACGGAACCTATAGCCCGAAGGACATTTTCATCGGCTATCCCCCTCTCTCTCAGTTTCTCCACCAACTGACGCCTCTGTCCTTGATATTGGAATGTATCTTCCATAGTTTTCCGACATTTTATTTTCGGCAAAGATAATATATTTTATATTCAATTATTTTTCTATTTTTGCAAAATTTTTTTTGAATGTTAAGAATAGGCGTACTCGGGGTTGGCTACCTCGGTAAAATACATATAAAGTGCATCCGTCAGATTAAGGATTTCGAACTCGTCGGTTTTTACGACATCAATCCGGATATCAGCGAGAAAGTCTCCAACGAACTGAACATCAAAGCTTTTAAAGATATTGACGAACTTATTGATGCCGTTGACGTGGTTGATATAGTTACAACCACCACAAGTCATTTCCAATGCGCCGTCAAGTCCATTGCAAAAGGCAAACACACCTTCATTGAAAAACCTGTCGTAGCCACACACGAAGAAGCATGCAAACTGCGGGAGATTGCGTCTCATTCAAACGTCAAAATTCAGGTGGGTCATGTCGAACGCTTCAATCCGGCTTTCATAGCAGCCGACAAACATATCGAAAATCCAACATTTATCGAAGTTCACAGACTTGCGCCGTACAATGTCAGAGGTGCCGACGTACCTGTCACACTCGACATAATGATTCACGACCTTGACATTCTGCTTCACATTGTGAACTCCGACATCAAACACATCAGTGCGTGCGGACTGCCTATAGTCAGCAAAACCCCTGACATCACAAATGCAAGAATTGAGTTCGAAAACGGTGCGGCAGCCAACCTCACGGCCAGCAGACTGTCACTCAAGAAAATCCGCAAATGCAGAATTTATCAGCCAAACGGATACATAATAATAGACTATCTCCAACAAATCGCCGAAATGGTATCATTTACCGACAATATCGACTACAAAGACCCGTTCGCAATGATAGTCAACGGTGTGGAAGGTTATGACACACCACGGCAAATCAATTTCTCCAAACTCGACATAATAAAGAACAATTCCATCGAAACTGAACTGAAAAGCTTCTACAATTCAATAGTAACCGATTCAGTACCAACAGTTAACCTCGTTGACGGACTCAAGGCATTCGACATCGCCATTACCATAAACAACCTTGTTGAAAACTTTATTGACAACAATTAATTTTTCCCATAATAAATTAATTAGTCCATCGTTAGAAGTACGTATGAAAAAGTTTTACAATATATTTCTATACATATTAATATTATTTGCGCTGACATCCTGCCACGACTATGTGAATGATGGGATCCCGTCATTTATACAGATTGACTCGGTTAATTTCAGAATAACCAATCCATCAGTTCAGGGCAGTGCCTCATCAAACATCTCCGATGTATGGGTATATATTGACAATCAACATGTTGGAGTATATGAGCTTCCTGCTTTCTTTCCGGTATTGTTTTCCGGCGAACACACTTTGATTATCCGTCCCGGCATCAAGGTCAACGGCATTGCGGGCACAAGGATGTACTACCCTTTCTACTCAAGGGACACTCTAACCGTAAACTTGGTGCAGGACAGCGTTTTACAGCTCAATGGCGACAATACGCCCGTATTCACTTATACGCCACAGACAGACTTCGCTTGGACTGAAAACTTTGAGGATTACCAGAGCGATTTGGTTAAGACCACAAAAAGCAACACTATCGTCCATATATACAGTGGCGATAATCTTGAGCCGGTATATGGCGGCAACGTCTGCGGCCAGATACTTCTGCAAGACAGCACCACCTTCTTCGAAGTCTATAACAGCGAGAAACTAACGTGCCTTCCTGCCGGTGACGGCAGCAGCATTTACCTTGAAATGGATTTCAAATGCGATACCGTAATGACCGTTGGCATCTACGCCTATTACGATGCCAGCGTCAATATAGTCCAGGTACCCGTCATGCGTGTCAACCCTACCGACAAATGGAAAAAAATCTACATCTATCTGACTAATTCAATCTCACAATATTTTCTCGCTGACTCCTTCAGGATTTACATCTCAGGAGGAAATGTCGCCGACTCAACCACCGAAAGGAAAGAGTTTTATATTGACAATCTTAAACTCATCTATTAAACCTTTACTTTAAATATGAGCAAAAAAAGAAAAATCCAGCAGTTGAAATGCATCATCACCGACTATGTCGCCTCAATGATTGCATGGGCAGGCTTTTTCTTTTTACGCAAAAGCACTGAAATAGACGCAGACACAAATCTTTTCAGCACCGTTGTCAATGACCATACATTCTGGAGCGGTGTGCTGCTTATCCCTCTGTTTTGGATTGTGATTTATTTTCTTGTGGATGACTATCGAAAGCCTTTCAGAAAATCGCGCATCCAGGAAATAGGCAAATCCACTATCGTAGTGCTTGTCGGTTCCGTAATACTTTTCTTCCTTGTCATTCTTGACGACAACGTGGTTGACTATAGGGGCTACTACAAGTATTTCATACAACTGTTTCTGTGCCAGTTTGTTATGACAATTACCTCAAGGCTTATTGTCACTTCGATTATTCTAAAGCGCATAAGAGAGAAGAAAGAAGGTTTCAAGACCCTTATGGTTGGGAGTAACGGCAATGCAATCAACACATACACAGAACTTAACAAAAAAGAGAACCTCTCAGGCAACCTGTTCGTCGGGTTTGTCAACGTTGGCGAATACGAACACTACTCATTGGACAAAGAGTTGCCGCATTTAGGTGACTACAATGACATTCCGAGGTTAATAAAGGAACATGACATTGAGGAAGTCATCATTGCCATAGAGCAATCTGAAATGAGTATTGTCCAGTCAATCATAGCAATTCTTGAAGATGCCGATGTAATCATTAAAATCAAGCCGTTAGTTCAGGACATCCTGCTCGGTGCGGTTAAGACATCCGGCATTTTCAATGTCCCGATGATTGAAATAACTCCGACTCCGATGCCGGTATGGCAACAGGTCATCAAACGTTTCGCTGACATTCTGATTTCGATGCTGGCAATCATAATCGGGTCACCTGTTTATCTAGATCGGAAGAGCGTCGTGTAGGGA
>CALFIZ010000285.1 GCA_937877575.1 uncultured Marinilabiliales bacterium
TGATGGATTATGAGGCGGGGTACAGTTACGAGAATGAAATATGGCAGGCAGGAGCCAACATATACTACATGGACTACAACAATCAGTTTGTGCAGACCGGCGCAGTGAGCGACATAGGCGAGGCCCTGACCACAAATATCAAAGATTCTTACAGAGCCGGTGTTGAGCTTCAGGCAGGATTCAAAGTGACACCCTGGCTCACCATCGAAGGAAACGCCGCCTTCAGCAAAAACAAGATAAAAGACTTCGACGAGGTAGTGGAGAATTGGGACGATTGGGAAGGCAACACCGATGCCAACGGCAATGCTTACGATGGAGACGGTTACGAAGTCATACATTACGACAACTCCACGCTCGCGTTCTCGCCTTCGACGATTCTCAACGGTTTCGTGACATTCCATCACAAGGGTTTTGAAGCCACCTGGCATACCAACTACGTCTCGAGAATGTATCTCGACAACACCGAGAACATCGACCGCTCATTGCCTGAATATTCGGTGTCGAATATCAGTTTGGGCTACACTTACAAGCCTAAAAAAGTGGTGAAGGAAGCAGCCTTCAAAGTTCACTTCAACAACATCTTCAACAAACGCTATGCTGCAAGCGGCTGGGTTTACTCGGCTATCTGCGAAAGCTACGGCCATCCTGACGACAACCGTTACTACCAAATCGGCTTCATCCCGATGGCAGGCTTCAACATGATGGCAAACCTAACATTAAAATTCTAAGTCATGGAATTTCTCGCCAATCACTGGCTCGACATCGTCACCACGGTTCTCGGACTCGCTTATATTCTGCTTGAATACAAGGCGAGTGTGTGGATGTGGCTTGTCGGATTTATGATGCAGGCGCTCGGAATCGTGCTCTATTACCAGAAAGGACTCTATGCCGACTGTGGCATGGAGTTCTATTATCTGGCAATGACGGTTTACGGCTACTGGCGTTGGATTCACGGATCAAGGACGAATGATGATTCGCCCTTACAGATTCGACATTTCCCAAAGAAACTAATCCTTCCCTGGATTGGAATAATAGCAACCGTTTGGCTTGTCATATATCTTATTCTCAGCAACTTCACCGACAGCACCGTACCTGTCGCCGACAGCTTCACGACAGCGTTGAGCATCATCGGTATATGGGCTTTGGCGCACAAATATCTCGAACAGTGGTTCATCTGGATTGCCGTCGATGTGGTAACCTGCGCACTTTATTTCTATAAAGGCATCCCTTTCAAGGCAAGCCTATACGCACTTTACGTGATAATAGCGGTATTCGGATACAGAAAATGGATGAAGATGATGAACGCAAATCTTTCATAAAACCCCATCATTATTGTAAAATTATTTATCTTTGCATTAACGAAAAATGAAGTTATGGAAGACCAGAAAGAAACTATAATCAGCATCAGGAATCTCACCATTAGGCGTGATGGCACGGATTTTCTCAAAAACATAACCCTGACCATCGAAAAAGGCGATTTCGTTTACCTTGTAGGCAAAACAGGCTCCGGAAAAAGCACTTTCCTCGAAACACTTTATGCAGACATTGAGGATATCTACGGTGACGAGGCAATTGTCGCCGGATTCAACATTCTTGACATCGCGACTAATGACATCCCGTTTTTAAGACGGAAACTCGGCATTGCATTCCAGGATTTTCAACTGCTGATGGACAGAACGGTGGATGCCAATCTCGACTTTGCAATGAGAGCCATCGGATGTAAAGACAAAGACATGATAGCACGCCGTAAAGAGGAAGTCCTCAACCTTGTCGGTCTTCCGCATAAAAAAGACAAGATGCCAGCGACCCTTTCCGATGGTGAGAAGCAGAGGATTGTCATAGCCAGAGCCATCATCAACAAGCCGGAAATCATCCTTGCCGACGAGCCTACCGGAAGTCTTGACCCTGAAACATCCAAGGAAATCATGAGGTTACTTTTCAGAATCAATAAGGAAAACGGCACCACCATACTGATGTCAACACACGCCTATCAGCTGTTCAGAGAATTTTATTCCCCTAAAATCCTCAAGTGCGAACAAGGCAAAATCGAATATTCCACTTTTTAGCATTGATTTTCATTCACAACGAAATAATACCATCGGAAGCAGTTACCATGTTGCAGAGCACAGGTGACTGTTTCCCTTTTATGACCCATGGCGTTACCGATGAAGGCATTGCGGGTCATCCGGATGTGTTCTGCTGTAAAGTCGGCCACCAGTTGGTTGCCGCCCCGCAAATAATCCGACTCCTGAAAAACAGTTATGCACACATTGTCCCCGGCGTTTCCACGGTTGGTTCCGGCTTCAATGCGACCCATTACAATGCCGTCGTAACTGACAGATACATAATCCATAACCGCAAATACACCGATCCGGAAATAATATCCATGCAAAACGGCAGAGTTTTCATCAACGTCAAACAAGGTTTCACGCGATGCTCAGTTCTGCCTTTGCCCGATGGCTCGTTTATAACCTCCGACCAAGGCATATCCAAAGTCTTTGACGAGCGCCATATCAGGCATCTGCAAGTCTCATCGGAAGGCATTGTCCTGCCCGGTTATCGAAACGGCTGCATCGGCGGTTGTTTCGGCATCACCGACAACCTTGTGTGCGTTATCGGGCGACTTAAATACCATAAGGATGGTCATGCCATGAAAAGCTTCATGGAATCTGCCGGCTGCAAACTGACAGAGTTGTACGACGGCCCTTTATTCGATGGCGGCAGCATCATCATTCTATAATTCCGTTATAGCACAACCTGCTTCCCCAACCGGCTCATCATGAGCCATATCCATTATCCATAAATAGTCGCCCTCTTCATCCCACTTGGTATAACAATGTCTTCCGAAATTCTTCAAGGTCTCAAAAATCGACTTTGGCTTAACAGTCTCAGGCGACAGCCTGCCCCTTAATGTCCTTCTCGAGACCTTGGCAAAATTGCCCCAATACGATTCATCAACGAGCTTTTCGTCATGAAACACCTGTAAATCAGTCAGAAGTTCTGTCGCCCCCATTTCAATGACCTCCTTTTCGAGTATCCCGACAAATTCAGGGTCAAACACCCTGCTGTCGTTATGCTTG
>CALFIZ010000286.1 GCA_937877575.1 uncultured Marinilabiliales bacterium
CGTGACCTCCGGGTTATGAATCCGACTCTCTAACCTACTGAGCTACCCCGCCATTTTTTGTGGTTGCAAAAGTAATACAAATTTTCATATACAATGATAATTTGACAAAAAATTAATTCAAATATCATTATTAGGTCCTGCCGACATAACATATCCGCCGTTTTCACCGCCCTCCGGACCAAGTTCTATTATATAATCAGCGCATCTGATTACTTCTTTGTTGTGTTCAATTACAATTATAGAGTTACCTTTTTCGACGAGTGAATTCAACGATGTCATAAGTTTGCTGATATCATGGAAATGGAGACCCGTCGTAGGTTCATCAAAAATCAGAAGCTTATGTTGTGAACTGTCATTGTCAAGCAGATAGGAAGCAAGTTTAATACGTTGTGCCTCACCGCCCGAGAGGGTGCTTGTTGACTGTCCCATTTTAAGATAACCGAGACCCACATTCTGCAAAGGAATCAATTTGCGATTGATATTCTGTTCCAAAGGGGTATTCCCTGCCGAAAACAATTCAACCGCTTGATTTATAGTCATTTCAAGAATATCATAAATGGAATATCCCTTATATTTGACTTCAAGGATTTCAGGTTTGAAACGTTTTCCGCCACATTCATCACAGACAAGGGTTACATCGGCAAGGAACTGCATTTCGATGGTTATATATCCGTCACCCTGACACGTTTCGCAGCGTCCGCCCTTGGTGTTGAAGGAGAAAGTCGTCGGCTTGTAGCCTCTTGTAACAGAAAGTTTCTGTTGTGCGAAGAGGGAGCGGATATCGTCATAAGCTCCAATATAAGTCACTGAGTTGGAACGTGTGGAGCGTCCTATAGGATTCTGGTCAACCAGGTCAACATCGGAAAGAGCCATAATGTCTCCTGAAAGAGATTTGTATTTGCCGGGCTTTAAAGTGGTTTCAGTCAGTTGCCGTTTCAGGGCCGGATACAGAATCCCGTCGATAAGCGTGGTTTTCCCTGAGCCGCTGACGCCGGTTACGACAGTAATCATATTGAGCGGGAAATCGACATCAATATTTTTCAGGTTAAACTGCGAGGCACCTTTAAGAGTTATAAAATCCCTGACTTTACGATGATTTACAGGCAATTCAATTTTAAGGTCTCCGCGCAGATATTTTGCTGTCAAAGTATCAGCTTGGAGCATTTTATCAATTGTGCCCTGGAACACCACCTCACCGCCGAGACGACCTGCCAGAGGGCCGATATCGACGATATAATCGGCTGCACGGATGATATCCTCGTCATGTTCGACAACGATAACTGTATTGCCCAAATCGCGAAGTTTCCTGAGCATTTTTATCAGTCTGGTGACATCCTGATGATGAAGGCCCACGCTCGGTTCATCGAGAATATACATTGAATTCGTGAGATTACTTCCAAGAGATGTGGCAAGATTGATTCTTTGGGATTCACCGCCTGAAAGAGTTGAAGAAGGCCGGTTAAGAGTTATATAGTGAAGTCCCACTTCGTACAGGAAGTCCAATCTTTGGCGTATTTCATTGAGGACACGTTCTGCCACGGAGTTTTCATGTTCGGTAAGTTGGAGGTTATTGAAGAAATCGCGTAAATCCCCGATCTGCATATCCGACAGTTCAGTAATGGTTTTATCTCTGAACTTAACATACAGGGCTTCTTTTCTGAGTCGTTTTCCCTTGCAGTCAGGGCATTTTGTTTTGCCCTGAAAACGGCTCTTCATCACTCGATACTGAATCTTAAATATATGAGCCTCAACGTAATCGAAGAAGTCGTTTATTCCATGGAAATAAGGAGTTCCGTTCCAAAGCATTTCATATTCCTTTTCAGTAAGCTGATTTACAGGAGTATGTATCGGGAAGCCGCAACTGTCGGCATTTGCGATGAGAGCATTCTTCCATTCCTGCATTTTCTCCCCCCTCCAGCAAGCCACGGCGCCTTCATAAACCGAAAGATTTTTATCCGGAATGACCAAATCTTCATCAATTCCGATTATAGAGCCCAAACCGTTGCAGGCCGGACAAGCGCCGTATGGGTTATTAAAAGAGAACAAATTTGGTGAAGGCTCCTCAAAGGAAAGGCCGTCAGCTTCGAATTTATTGGAGTAAGAAACGCTTTTAGGGTTATTATTGTCGGTGACATCTATGAGAAGGCAATATCCGCTGCCTTCATACAGGGCAGTTTCAACGGAATCGCTAAGATGCTGGAGACTGTCATTCGACAGATTTTCCATCCCTTCATGGACCACAATACGGTCCACAAGGACAACAATTTGTCCTTCACCGGCAATCTGTCTGATTATATCCTGTTGAGTGATCACATTCTGCAGTTGCATAAGTAGCATTTCGCCATTTTGTTTCATAACGATACGCGAATATCCCTGTTCGATGAACGTATTAAGCTGACTGACAACCGTTTCGGAATCCGTTTTTTGAGTAAAGCAAATATAATAGCGAGTATTCTCAGGGCTTTTGATGATGACGTTGATAATATCGTCAAGAGTATAATGCATCACCTCCCTGCCCGATACGGGTGAGTAGGTTTTTCCCAGACGGGCAAACAGAAGTTTGAGGTATTCATATATCTCAGTGGAAGTTCCGACTGTCGAGCGCTGGTTTGAGTTATAGACTTTCTGTCTTATTGCTATACTTGGCGAGATGCCGGTAATCATGTCCACATCAGGTTTGCTTATGCGGCCAAGGAACTGGCGGGCGTATGCGCTAAGACTTTCCATATACCGTCTCTGTCCTTCAGCATACAGAGTGTCGAAAGCGAGTGATGACTTGCCCGAGCCTGAGACACCCGTAATGACAACGAGTTTGTTACGCGGAATTGTAACATTGATGTCTTTCAGATTGTTAACCCGGGCACCTTTTATTTTTATGAATTGTTCTTCCATGCCGCAAAAATAACTTTTTTTTCACAAAATTAAACCCAAATCGGTCGTTAGGATTTATGTCAGATTGGTATTCGGTCTAATGACCGATTTGGGTTAAAACGACAGGTAAACCGTAAATCGTCTGTCGGATAAATCAGTGCGGGCAATAAAATCCTCCGTAGAAGTAAACGGGGTGACTTCTCTTGCCCGGACTATCTTGACAACCATATCATAATCAAAATAAGGATGATGAAGTATTTCTTTGAAAGAAGCTGTATTTACAGGGATTTTAACGATATTATCCGGTGAGGCCGTAATATCATCACAGAAAAGGCTGTATGTCTCCCGTGTTATGCCATAGACTTCGAGTATCTGACTTTTGTCGTAATAACCGCCAAGAAGGTCACGGTATTTGATGATGCGTGAAGCATACACAGCTCCGATGCCGCGCAATGTCATGAGAGCCGTGGAGTCGGCGGTATTAAGATTGATTTTCTGACGAGGCGGTTTTTTCTCGCGTGAAGACCTTATAACCATGCAAGTATCTGTAACTAAGACTATTGTATCATCAACGCCAGTTATAGGAACAGCAATGGTGTCAATGTTCATGACAGAATTGTGCTCAGGCTGACACGTCAAACGGCCATCATTTATTTCAGGCAGTCGCGACAGAGTGACATTTATGATCAACAGAGTGAGAACTATTGCAGAGAGCGAGAAAATGCCTATTTTATCGGCTTTGGAAAAGAAGAGAAACTGTTTAAAGAAGTTCATGACAATGTTTTAAGAAGAGGAAATGATTTTTGAACCGATTTTACACTGAAGGCATCTGCGTTTATCGCAATATTCACGTTTGAGATAAATAAGTGCCTGGGAATGAACTGCATTCAATGGTGTTATCCCTAAAGATTTCCAAAACCTCACCATTTTATTGTTTTCAGCCGACACATTTTCAATTAAATCGAGGGCTTTGTCACAAATCATACTCAGATGATGTTTTTTACCATAATAGTATAATATCGGGACAATGGCATTGATTATGATAATATCAACTGAAAAGCAGCCTATGGTGCGATTTTTAGAGACAGTCGTCTTATCGAATACCACATGATTGCTCCAATAGTCATTAATGCCTACCATAAACGACGAATAGACATCTCTGACGGAAGATAAGGAAAGCAGAGAGTCCAAGCCATTGAAATCATTGTTGAGAAACACAGCGAGCTGTGCCATACGGACACACGGGAAGTTGGCAGGATGAAGGCGGAGCAATTTCCATGAAGCAGATATTTGCGGAGTAAGACTGTGTTTTTTGGCATAAAAGGAATATTCCGACAGAAGGAAT
>CALFIZ010000287.1 GCA_937877575.1 uncultured Marinilabiliales bacterium
GCACGTTCGGTGATTATGGTGTACTGTCGTTCAACGGCAACAAGATGATTACCACTTCCGGCGGCGGAGCATTAATCTGTCCCGACAGCAACTCATGGCATGACGTGATGTTTTATGCGACCCAGGCCCGCGAGGCTTATCCTTATTATCATCATGAGAGGATAGGGTACAACTACCGTATGAGCAACGTCTGTGCCGGCATTGGACGCGGCCAGATGACAATTCTCGAAGAACATCTCGAACATCATAGACACGTCCAGAAACTATATGAGAAACTGCTCGCAGATGTTTCAGGAATACAAGTTCATGTCCAGCCCGACAAACGATACGACAGCAACTATTGGCTGACTACAGTTTTGTTGGACCCTGATTTGAAAGTCAAAGGACAGGACAAAGCATACGCTGCTGCCATAACCGGAGCCGTCGGTGGCGCTGCAGGCGTCATCCACTCGGGAGGTACCATTCACACCGACTGTGAGCCGAATATAAATATCGAAGCCATGCGACTTGCCTTGGATGCCAAGTGTATAGAGAGCCGTCCTCTGTGGAAACCAATGCACAAACAGCCGTGCTACAAGGATGCGCCGGCATACGTCAATGGCGTTAGCGAAGCTGTGTTCAAGCGTGGCATGTGCCTGCCTACAGGTCCGTGGGTGAGCGATGACGATGTCCGCTATATCGTTGATTCAATCAAAGAATCTATTGAATAGATATATTAAACGAACGTTCAACGGTCGGCTGAAATTATGTTGTTTTAGCCGACCGTTGTTTTTTTACAATAAACTGATTAACATGTATTTATGATTATAAACATCTGCGATGGCGTGATGTCAGCACCTGAAAAATGATTTTAAAAAAAGTTGTATCTTTGCAGATTTAATTGAAATCACTAATTGAGATATATGCTACTTGATGGAAATACTTTTGTGATGATGGCCTCCAAGGGTGCATCAGAATTAAAAAATAACTGTAAAGTAATCAATGATTTGAATGTTTTTCCTATTCCTGACGGCGATACGGGGGATAATATGCTGATGACCATAGAGTCGGGCTGCCATGCAGCCAAAGACCGATCTGGCATAAACACCTCTCTCTCCGATGTGGCTCAGTCAATGTCATCGGGAATGCTTTTGGGCGCACGCGGCAACTCCGGCGTTATTCTGTCACGTATATTTGCCGGTATCTCCAAGGGATTGGACAAGGTGTCGAAAGCTACTGTCTCCGACTTCGCTCATGCTATGAACTGCGGTGTGAATGAAGCCTACAATGCTGTGTCGGAACCTGTCGAGGGTACTATCCTCACCGTTCTTAAGGATGCCGTAAAAGTCGCAAATGACTCACACTCAGACGATATTCTTAAATATTTCAACGCACTTCTTCCTGAGATGGAACAGTCTTTGGAACGTACTCCAGACTTGCTCCCTGTGCTTCATGATGCCGGTGTGGTTGACAGCGGGGGAGCAGGACTTCTGTGTATTTTCAGAGGTATGTACCAGGCTCTGCAGGGCGATGTGTCCGAGAAGGATATTGCTGATGAATCGTCTGAAGAAAATAAAAAGCCTGCTGTCAATCTCGATGCCTTCACCTCCGAGAGTGAACTGCTTTACGGCTACTGTACTGAATTCCTGCTGCGTCTGCAAAACTCGAAGGTTAGTCTTGACACGTTTGATGTGAGTGAAATCATTGATTATCTGAACGCTGCCGGCGAATCTGTCGTCGCTTTCCGTGACGGCTCAATCGTCAAGGTTCATGTCCATACCAAAACACCTGGCGACATACTTTCGCATTGCCAGCGTTGGGGAGAGTTTCTTACCATAAAAATCGAGAATATGACCCTGCAGCATCACGAAACCACTACCCGGAATGCTTTCACCATACAGAGAAAACCTTACGGGATTGTTACGGTTGCAATGGGAAAGGGGCTGGAGGAGGCTTTTAAGGAAGCAGGTGCAGACTGTGTGATTAGCGGCGGACAGACCATGAACCCGTCTGCACAGAGTTTCATTGAGGCATTCGACAGTATCGATGCTGAAACCATCTTTGTCTTTCCGAACAACTCCAACATCATCCTTACCGCCCAGCAGGCCGGTGAACTCTACAAGAAATCAAAAATTATAGTCCTTCCTTCCAAAACGATGGGCGAAGGCTATGTCGCTATAGCTTCTCTTGACACTTCTTCCAAGGATACTGACGCCATCGTCACTTCAGCAAAAGAAGTGATTGGCAGTGTGTTCTGCGGAATGATTACCTCTGCGACGCGCAATTCCTCCATAAACGGACTCAACATCGAAAGGGACAACTATCTGGGACTCTTCAAGGGAGATATTGTCTCCAATGCAAAAAAACTGACAGATGCTATGATGCAGTTGTGCGCAAAAATGGATGTTGCAAACCATGACGTGGTCTTGATTTTTAGC
>CALFIZ010000288.1 GCA_937877575.1 uncultured Marinilabiliales bacterium
TTTATAGTTAAGTTTGGCAAGCTCCTCATTGGCCTAGACGATTTTGTTTTTCAAGTTTTGCTTGTATTCCACAAGTTTCCGCATCAGGTTGTCATCGCTTTCAGCGAGGATTTGGCCGGCGAGGATTGCTGCGTTCAGTGCGCCGTTGATTCCCACGGTAGCAACGGGTATTCCTGGTGGCATCTGAGCTATTGCAAGCAGAGCATCCATACCCTCAAGAGTTGAATTGATTGGGACACCGATTACAGGAATCGGAGTCGATGCAGCTATTACGCCGGGCAGATGTGCTGCCATACCAGCACCTGCTATAATCACCTTTATCCCGCGTTTTTGCGCATTGGCGGCAAACTCTGCCACCGCCTCAGGGGTTCTGTGTGCCGATAAGGCATTCATTTCAAAAGGTATCTCCATTTCATCGAGAAACTTGGCTGCCTTCTCCATTACAGGAAGGTCGCTCGTACTTCCCATGATTATACTTATCTTAGGATTCATGATTGTCATTTTATTAAAAAAGCGACCCACGGAATCGCGAGTCGCTTACCTTAAAAATAAATTTTATTATGAGAATACTACATCTTGACAACTTTCTTTACGATGTTGCCTTGAGGTGCTACAATCTGAATAAAGTATGTGCCCTTTGCAAGTCCGTCCATATCCAGTTCATAACTTGAAGCATTAACATCTTCAACGGATCTTACAATCATACCCTTTTCGTTTACAACGATGAGTTTACCCATCAATGCAGGACATTCAATAAGGCATGATGTTGTTGCAGGGTTAGGATATACAGTAACATCATCAACCGTAACATCTTCGATACCGGCAAGTTCTGCGAAGTGTGCAACAAGTGTACGGTTTTCTGTAGCAACGAAAGATAAGTCTGAATAGGTTGAAACCACAGTATTGCCCTCAGTCCAGTTTACAAACTTGTAACCATCATTAGGAATTGCAAGGAGAATTACTGTGTAGCCGTGTTCATATACACCGGCACCGCTGACTGTACCATAGTTTGAAGGTGATGCAGTTGCTGAGATAGTGTAGGTATTGATTTCAAATTCAGCAATCAGAGTGAGATTTATTTCAATCTCAAATTGTACGGTTGCATCATTTGAGAACAAATTGTTTCCATCATACCATGCTATGAATGTGTAACCGGTATTTGCAGTTGCTGAGATTGTTACAACATCATCATAATGATAGATACCTGCACCTGTAACATTACCGCCATTAATAGGATTAGCATATACATTGAGTACAACTTCCTTTTTAACGAAGTTAGCCTTCAGTGCGCGGTTTCTTGTAACAAACATTCTGAATGTCGGAGAAGCAGAAATTTCAACTCCTGATTCGGTCCAGTTGACGAAATCATAACCTGTATTGGCATGAGCGTTCAAAGTAATCAAATCACCATAGTAATAAGTACCGGCACCGGTAACACTACCACCATCCAATGGGTTAGGAGTAGCATTGATGGTATATTGTGGAGTAGGTTCAAAGTTTGCTACGAGGACACGGTCTCTTGTTACGACGAAACTATAAACGCTGCTTGTTGAAACCACAGAGCCGTTTTCAGTCCAGTTAGCGAATGTGTAGTGGAAATTTGCATTAGCAGTCAAAGTTGCTGTCTGACCTTCCGAATAAGTGCCAGCACCGATTACAGTACCACTGTTGGACGGGCTTACGCTTGCAGAGATGTTATATTCTGTAACATTGGTGTAAATTGAGAGGACACCGCTTACAGGTATGACTTCCGGTGTAAAACCTGAACTTAAAGATACAACGGCATTGGAAAGTGTCAAAGGATAGTTACCTGTGATACTTCCTGCTTGAACCTGGAATGTGAAGATTGGACCACTGTTACCTGCAAATGGAGTGTTTGGCATTGAATAGCATAATACACGGAGAACTCCTGGCTGGATTTCCTGAGCATAAAGGATGTGGTATGATGAAGCACGCTCTGTTAAAGCAACAGAACCCGGAACGAATGTAACACCGGACGGGAATGTGATATCAGCCTGATAAGCGACGATATCTTCAATGTTGTCAAGTGTTACGCTCATGGTTACTGTAGTATTTATTAATGCTGTTGCGCTGACAAGAGTCATCACATCACATGTAATCTCTGTGAAGTTTGCAACAAGTGTACGGTTTGAATTAACTGTAAAGCTGTAAATTGAGTTGGTGGAAACGATAGTTCCGTTTTCTGTCCAGCTCTGGAATATCCAACCTGAATTTGATGTTGCAATCAAAGTTGCTGTCTCGCCTTGTGTATATTCACCTGTACCGCTGACACTACCTGCTTCAGCAGGATTAACTGTTGCTGTAATGTTATAAAGTGTTGAAGCACCGCCTATCACAGCAGCACCGTCGATAGTTGTAAGTGGAGGTGTATTACCATAAAGATCGGAAATATAAGATTCGCTAAGGAGTACAGGATAAGTACCGTCTTCACCGTTGAGGATTACGTTGAATGTACATACAGCACCACTGTTGCCTGTGTAAGCAGTTCCCGGCATTGAATATGACAGAATACGCAGTGTATGTTCATTATACATCTGTGCAACCAAGTAATGGTTGACTGATGCTCTGTTTGTCAGCATTACTGAGCCGTCAACGAATTCAACTTCATCAGGGAAGATGACATCAGTCTGGAAACCTACAAATTCACCTTCATTATCAACTGATATTGAGAATGTGGCAACAGAACCGGACTCGCCATATACTGTGGAAAGTGACATTACGTTTCCTGAGAGTTCAGTGAAGTTTGCAACAAGAGTGCGATCAGATGTAACTGTAAATGAATAAGATGATGTTGTTGATACGATAAGGTCGCCTTCAGTCCAGTTGGAGAAAGCATAACCTGCATTAGGAGTTGCGATTATAGTTGCTGTTGAGCCTTCTGGATATGTACCTGTTCCAGAAACTGAACCGGCACCTTCCGGGGCAACAGTTGCACTGATTGTATAATAGTTACCGACAGTTGGAAGTACTGTTGCAGTACCGTCAACAGTCTCCACAGGGAGGCTGTTTCCATCAAAATCGGAAAGGATAGCATCGTTTATAGCCACTGTATATGTTCCGGCTGGAGCACCGAATACAGCGTCGAAAGTGACTATAGCGCCGCTGTTACCGGTGAATGCAGTTCCTGGCATTGAATAAGTCAGAATTCTCAATGCGCCGTTCAACATATTAGCTGCGATATAATGGTTTGATGTTGCTCTGCTTGTGAGGGCTGCTGAACCTTCAACATATTCGAAACCTGCAGGAAGAACAACGTCGAACTGGAATCCTACAACTTCATCGGTATTTGTCATGTCAATCGTGAATGTTGCAGTCTCGCCTGCGTAAGCAGTCACATCCTCAACGATTAAATAGTTGTTGTCAACTGTACCGCCTTCAATTGTAAGTGAACCGTTCTGTGTGTCAACAGGAGGTGTTTGGCCTTGCTGTGTTGAGATGACCGCGCCTTCCAAAGCCAATGGGAAGTCCCCGGCTTCCGAACCGAGTAAAATGTCTAATGATGCAATAGGACCGTCGTTGCCTATAAGGTCTGCACCTGGCATTGCGTAGCAGAGAACCCTTAATGTCTGGCCGTTTTGGACAACCTGTGCCAAGATTATGTGATATGAAGTACATCTTGCAGCCTTAGCTATTGAACCTTCAACGTATGTGAAACCGTTCAATGGAATATCAAACTGGAATCCGGAAATATTATCAGAGTTGGCCAAATTGACTTCTATTGTCAGCTGTTCGCCTGCATTTCCCGTATAACTGTTGATATACATGAGGTTGTCGGCTGCACTGCCTTCGATTGTGATAACACCGTTTTGAGTGGTAACATCAAAAGGATTGCCTGTTGCGCCTGACAGAACGGCTCCCGACAAAGTGACATTATAGTTACCTGGGACGTCTGACAATACAACTTCAAAAGTACAAACGGCACCGTTATTGCCACTGAATTCAGCTGCCGGCATTGAATATACAAGAATACGCAAAGCACCTGAGGATACTATGTTTGCGACTATCGTGTGTGCCGCTGAAGCTCTGCTTGTTAACGCGTATGTACCATTAAAAGTAACCTGTTCAGGTAATGTCACATCTACCTGAAATGCACAAACAGGATCATCGTTAGCCAAATTAATAGTCATCTCAACGGTTTCACCAGGTTGGCCTGATACGTTTCCGATGCTCATTACGTTACCGGCAAATAGTTTTGTACCAGTTGCAAAAAGCAGTACAAACATTGCAAATAACATTGATAAGTAATTCTTTTTCATTGTTTTAAACATTTAATTAATTAATAATATTATTTATTTTTTACTTACAA